>JANQIZ010000300.1 GCA_028281895.1 Dehalococcoidia bacterium | reverse complement strand
GTGCACAGACTCGACATTCTTCACCCAGATCTTGCCGTCGCCGACCTTGCCAGTGCGGGCAGCGGTCGTGATCGCTTCGATAGTGATGTCCAGGAAGCTGTCCGAGACAACGGTGTCGATTCGGATCTTCGGCACATACGGCACGTCATACTCGACGCCGCGATACGTGTCTTTCGAGCCGCCCTGCGCTCCGAATCCGCGCACATCGCTCACTGTCATTCCCGTCACGCCCGCGGCTGAGAGAGCATCTCGCACAGGGCCCAGCCGGACCGGCTGGATTATCGCCGTAACCTCTTTCATATAGATCGTTCCTTCCTGACCCGCGTCGCCAATCGTTATCGATGCCGCGGGTGAAAATCATGCTGATTGGTCTGCGGCGGCACGAAGCCTGTAGCCGCGCTTCCTGACCGATGTGATCCCTGGGTGACCGGCAGAGCGCAGCTTCGTCCGCAGCCGCGAAATGAAGGTGTCGACCACCCTTATCCCTGCGTCGCCAGCACCCCAGACGCGGTCCCGCAGCTCTTCTCTTGGCACAACGCGATCCCGCTCCCTGCTGAGCACATCCAGCAGATCGAACTCAGTTGCCGTCAGTTGGATCAACTCACCATCGAACCGCGCCTCGAACAGGTTCGGATCAATGGTCAAGCCACTGCCGATTGCGATGTCTGTGAGTCCTGTCATGTGTCTTGAGCCTGCTGCCAGACGCCAGCCAGTTCGTATCTTTGTCTATCTCTCGGTCCCTTGCCGGTCCGGACAGAGCGGAGGGCATACCGCCTTGCCCGGACACGGCTGGCAGGGACCGGAAAGTCAATCTCGATTCGTGTCTTTAGCAATCGCATCCAGTTCAGGAGCGATCCCTTCGGCTCCTCCTGAGGGCGCAGGAGCTGATGGGCCGATGCTGCCGGTCCCGCCTGGGCCGTAGAAGCCCATTGACGATTCGCTGGGAGCGAAGTCCGGGTATCCAGCAGCTTCGTGCTCGCTGATGTCGAGGCCGCGAATCTGGTCTTCGTCACTGGCCCGCATGCCGACCGTCATGTCGATCAGCTTGAAGACGATGAACGAGGTCGGGAAGACGAAGGCGAATGCTGCGATAACGCCTACGAACTGCGTTCCCAACTGACCCGCGCCGCCACCGAAGAACAGGCCGTCGACGCCGCCGTAACCGGCCTGTGCGAACAGTCCGACAGCGAGCGTTCCCCACGCTCCTGCAAAGCCGTGCGCAGCGATGGCGCCAACCGGGTCGTCGATCTTGAGCACACGCTCCAGGAGAACGACACCGCCTACAACGACCATTCCGCCGATCAGGCCGATGATCACGGCAGATCCGGGACTAACGTTCGCCGTTCCGGCCGTGATAGCCACGAGTCCGCCGATTACTCCGTTGAGTGAAAGCGCAGCGTCGTACTTCTTCCAGAGCAGGTAGCCGAGCACCATCGCTCCAACTGCTCCGGCAGCCGCAGCAAGGTTCGTCGTCACCGCGATGATCGCGATCGACTGGTCGTTACCAGAGACCGTGCTGCCTGCATTGAACCCGAACCATCCGAACCAGAGGATGAACACACCAAGAGCTACAAGCGTCACGCTGTGTCCGGGAATCGCACGCGGCTTGCCGTCAACGAACTTCCCAAGTCGTGGACCGACAACGATCGCTCCCGCTAGAGCAGCCCACCCGCCAACGCTGTGGACCACTGTCGAACCTGCGAAGTCGATGAAACCGTCACCCACGTCATTCAGCCAGCCGCCGCCCCATACCCACGACCCGAAGATCGGGTAGATAAACCCGGTCACCGCGATGGTGTAGAGAAGGTAAGCGCCGAACTTTGTGCGCTCGGAAACCGCTCCAGAGATGATCGTGGCAGCTGTGGCAGCGAACACTGTCTGGAAGATGAAGAATGAGAAATCGAAGAAGCCGGTCTCGGTGTCCGGGCTGATCTCACTCAAGAAAAAGTTGTCGGTGCCAATCCATCCAGATTCGTTGACGCCGAACATGAACCCGAAGCCTATGGCCCAGAACACCAGTGAGCCGACGGACATGTCCATCAGGTTCTTCATGACGATGTTCGCCGCGTTCTTGGCGCGGGTCGCACCGGCCTCGAGCATTGCGAAGCCGGCCTGCATGAGGAACACAAGGACCGTGGCCATCAGCACCCAGACTATGTCCAGGCTAATGGGATTGAATTCCATGCCTGCAATCTCTCCTTCAGATCACGCTGTCTGTGTCCCACCCACTTGTGCCGATAGATAGATACGGCCACCCGGGACAACATCGCCAGTAAAGCTAGGCGCGGCTTGTTTCACCCGGGTTGCGCGCCTATTACGGGCAAATGTCCGCAATGTTTCAGTTCTGTTTCAGTGACGCGCGGCCAGCCGGTGATGACTAATGCCGCTGGTAGGAAAGGCGCTCGCGAGAGAAGTGCGCGGGCAAAGCTGGATGAGTTTTCGGACGGACGAGCAGCTACCAGTCGAGCGGCTGTTCCAGTCCGATGTTGGAGACGGTTAGCGATGCGTCTGCTCCGTTCGTCACGCCATCGCCATTGAGATCGGTGATCTTTCCGCTGGTCGTGCGATCGCCTGCTGCGTGAACCGTGCCAAACGCGCCGGCGACAGCAACCGCATCGTCTGAGTCCACATCGCAGTCTGAATCGGTATCGCCGGACCGCAGCTCGGTCTTCGGAAGAGAGACCGAAGTGCCTGCGCCTGCCGGAAGCGCGAGATCGGCAGACTCAACTGACAGGAACCCCGGGGCAGACGCGGCGATCCTGTAGGTTCCTTTGACGATGCCGGTGAACTCGACCTGCTCTGAGCCGCCAGGCACGATCTGCTGGTCGGTGTCCGAGATGCCGCCGCTCAATTCAACGTGAATGCGATCGGACCCGAAGTTGGCTGTCTCGCCGACTCCCTGCAAGCCGACATCGGTCGAGATGGTATGAAGGCCGTTCACTTCTACAGTCACTGTGGCGAGGTCGCTGGTGAATATGCCGTTGCTCACTGTGTACGTGAATGTGATGACTCCGGCGAAGCCTGGCTCTGGCTCGTATGAGAACGATCCATCTGGCTGCAGGTCAAGCACGCCATTCGCCGGGCCATCGCCAAGCTCGACAGTCAGCGATCCGGCTCCACTGTCGTTCGCAAGCACGCCACTGGCCGGCACGTTGAGAGCCTCGTCCACGCCTATATGAAACAGATCATCCTCAGCCACCGGAACGCCAGATGCCAGCATGTTCGCTGCCGCCATCACGTCGATCAATCCGTGTCCGCTAGTGTGATCGTGACCGGCGTCTCCGACATCTATCGCGGTCTGGGTCAGAAGCCGTCTCACGGCCGCCGGGTCAAGCGCACCACTGGTTCGCAGATCGCTGCCCAGCTCAAGCAGCAGCGCAACCGCCCCGGCGATATGCGCTGCCGCAGCCGTTGATCCGCGGAACGTTCCCTGTGTTGTCTCAACGCCAGAAGGTCCGACGATGTCCGGCTTCTGCCTGGAGATCGGAGGCGATATCGGATCACCAGCATCGTCGAACAGGATTTCCAGGCCACCAACTGGCGAATTCTCTTCAGCTACCGGCGTGCCCTCAAACACCGGCGTGTCGCTGTAGTCCACCGGTCCGACAGTCAGCGCACCAGCAGCATTTCGATGACCCACGATCGTGCTCGGCGCCGTATCGAACTCGTTGATCGTCGCACCGCTTCCAATAAGCAACTTCACGGTGTCTGGCTCAGGGCCGCTCAAGTGGGCGATCGCGATCTGAACGGAGGTCTCTCCCGTGATCACGACAGTTTCCAGCGCGTCTCCACCGACGTTCCCCAGCTGCTTGAGCTCAATCGGGTTGCCGTCATCGTTCAGCACGTACAGATCCAGATTACTCAACGCGCCGCCGCCACCTGTCGAGGCCGATGGCTGATCCCACTGCAGCATGATGAGCGTTGGGTCGCCGGAAAGTGTCACCGACAGCTCCTGGTCCAGGCCTGGGCTACTCGGATCGAAATCGTGCCATGGAACATCATCTGTACAGACGCCATTGAGACAGCGGAAAGTCACCACTCCGCCGTTTACCCACGGCGCCTCGTATGACGCCATTCCCACGTCGCCTGCAGAGGTGACGTAGACGATGCCCGCCGCCTCGGCACGGTCTACGGCATCAGCAGCCGCGCCGTCCTGGAAGAAGAGCTCGTCACCGAGAAGCAGATCGTCAACGATCACATCGACCTCTGCGTCGACCAGTTGATCGATCACAGCAGCCAGTTCCGCGCCGGTGGTAGATACAGATCTAAAGACGATCGACGCGCCCAGGGCGACATCATGAACGACCTGCGCCAGCAGTCGCCCGCGGTCGGTGCCAAGCCCGAGTTCGCATAAGTTTGAAGCCATGTCATCGGTGTCATCGATGTCCACCGGCAGATCACCACTGGCGATGTCCGCAGCCAGGCCATCGCTGTTACAGCCCAGGCTGTCCGAGATGATAGCTACGGTGATTCCAGTGCCATCGATACCGTGCTCGCTGCGCGCAGTATCACTTCCTTGTGCTGAATCGCCTTCACTGATGACGCTCCCCTCGGCGCGTAAAGCGACTGGAAGGTCTGCGCTCGCGAAAAGAGCGACAAGCGAGCCGGTCGCAAGCATCGCGATCACAATCGCTGCGCCGCTTCTTCGCAGGCGGAGCGCGTAGCCGGCCAGACCGGCGGCGACCACAGTTCCGACAGCAGCCAGCGCGACGATCACAATCACCGATGTGGATTCGCCCGGTTCCTGAATCGCAGGTGGCACCTCAGCGATTTCATCCGGTGCAAGTATCGGTGTCTCTGCAGGAAGAGAGATTGGCGTGCTTTCGGGCGGTGCTGCTGAGGTCGAAGCGGCAGGCGGCTCGCCAGGACTTGCCTTGACAGGAAGCTCAAGCGGCTCGACACCTAGCACCGCGAACGAGGAGAAGCCTGCTGAATCGCCATCGAATACCGCAGCGCACTGTGCTGTGCTCTCGGCCGCGCGAGCGCAGGTGACACGCCGCAAGTGGATCTCGCCAGCATCGTCCACCTTGATCGCCAGCAGCGCTCCGCCGTTCCACACGTTCAGGTCAAGCTCAAACGAATAGACCGTTTCCAGGGCGGAAAATCCACCGGGCGGGTGCTCAATCTGAACCGCTGTTCCGCCGACAAGTGAGGCGTCGATGCTGACCTCACCTACTGTCCAGCCTGATCCAGCCAGGGCTTCGAGCAGATCACCTGCTGCGGCGAAGTGTGGAGGTTGCAGATCAGTTAGAAGAGTTGGCTGCAAGCCTGGAAGCTCCTCTATCGATGCGAGCGTGCTTTCGAACATCAGCGAAGAAGCTGGCGACGGGTTGGCCTCAGACGGGGCAGCCGGCGAGAGGCGCAGGACGAGGTTCCTCAGCTCAGCCAGAATGCCACCCTCGACTGTAGAGATCGATACCTCACCAGCCAGTTCCAGATCTTCGCTGATGACAACGACCGCCATCGCTGGCGCGCCGTTGTCAGCCGTAACAGAGAAGCCTTCGACCGAGAAGCCGCTAAACGGTCCCGCATCAGGATCAGCTGGCTGCCCCTCCGTTATTCGTGCCGGGATCAGCACGCTCAGAGTGCTGCCTCGCGCCTCGATGAC
>JANQIZ010000337.1 GCA_028281895.1 Dehalococcoidia bacterium | reverse complement strand
AACCGACAACATGTGGCTCCTCGCAGTCGGATCGTTCCTTGGCGCCTACTCGGCCAGTGGCGCTCACGTGGGGCCGATGATCCAGCTAGAGCAGAGCGGCCTCGCGCAGGTATCTCGGCCATCGCAGCGAACAAGAGCGTTCTCAAACCTCACGCTGGCGTCCACTGCCGGACGGATCATCGGCGGCGGGCTGGTCGGGATCGCTACCTTCCTCGTCGAGGTCCACGACTTCTCGCTTGTCGATGCACATCGAGTCGTCTTCGGCATATACATATCTCTCAACCTGGTGACTGCAGGCATCTACGCTCTGCTGTCGACAGCGGTTGAGCATCGGCTGAACGGTGCTGACAGAGACAGGAGATGGGTCAACCCGGCAAAGGCCAGGGCTCGAAAGCGCATATTCGGAATCTCGACCCTGTTCGGGGTCGATTCTTTCGCAGGTGGGATGATCTACGACACGTTCCTTGCCGTGTGGCTCTTCACTCAGTTCGGTGTGAACGAGGGCACAGTGGGCGCGGTTCTGATCGTCACCCAGGCCGCCAACTTCCTATCTATATGGCTCGCTCCAAAGCTGGCGGGACGAATAGGACTGCTCAACACGTTGATCTTCACTCAGGTCGCCAGCAACGCGCTGGTGATCGGGTTCGCATTCGCTCCTACAGCTGCCCTCGCTATCGGGCTCTGGGTACTGAGAGGCCTGTTCAACGAGATGGACGTGCCGACGCGTCAGTCGTACGTGATGGCGATAGTGCCTGACGATGAGCGCGAGGTGATGGCTGCGACGAATAACCTGGGCCGCGCCGTGGGCAGGCTCCCGAGCACGACTGTCACGGGCCTGCTGTGGTCAAGCACGGTGAACGCGTCGCCGTGGGTGCTTGGCGCGTCGATCAAGCTGATCTACAACATTGGCGCTTACATCTCGTTCCGGAACGTGCGACCGGAAGAGGAGCGACGCTAGCCCGAAGAGCGGCGAGGCGTGCCGCCAGATCGCCTGATCTCGTCCCGGCGTCGGCGAGCTCGTTTGGAGCTGTACCAGAGCCAGAACCCGGACCCCACGAAGGCTCCTGAGATCAGGATGAACATGAGCGTGCCGACAAGCGTGCTGGTGCCGCTGCGCGCCCTGTCGTGGATCGTTGCCTGAGAGACCGCGATCGCCCTGCCCTGGTCGGCATCGATCTCAACATCGATTGTCCATGCCCCGGCTTCTTCCAGCTGCATCTGCCCGAAGTATCGCGTTCTGTCAGTTGGCGAGTTCAGGCCGGGGCTGAACTGGCGTTCGCCATGTTCTGGCGGCGTTCCGAAGATGCGCACGAGGGCGTTCTCAACAGGTTCACCAGTAGCGGCATCGGTCGGTATGACAACTATGCGAACTGTGCCGACGATCGACCGGGCAGGAGATTGCGACACTCGGAGATGGTAGGGTCCGCTAACGTCATCGAAGATCACGAGTTCGGCGCCCGGCGGCGGTTCCTCGGTCGTCTGTGCACTTGCGTTGCCTGTCGTGAGCGCAAGGAAGGCAGATGCGGCGATGAAGCCAGCGGCCAGCACGGTGCGAAGAGATCGTCGATATGTATGCGGTAGCTGCAGCACAGTTCTAGTATCTACCTTCTACGGCTCATCCGCAGCCATGACTTGATGAGCAGCTAGCACATATGAGCAGTCCATCCGAAATAGATCTTGTCCTCAAATCCGGACGCGTTCTCGACGCGGCTTCAAAGACCGATGCGATCACCACTGTGGCGGTCGCAGGCGGCTCTATTCACAGTGTTGGAGACGAGATCGAAGCACCATCGAGTGCTGAAGTCGTCGATCTCACAGGCAAGTGGCTGATGCCCGGAATGATCGACACGCATGTGCATGTGGGCGGCGACCTGGATGGCGTTATCAATCCGGGGATCGGCCTTCGAAGCGTGGTGCAGGCCGGAGCGACGACCGTATTCGATCTTGGAGGCCGGGCCGAGAGGCTGGTCGCCGGAATCAAGTCTCATGGCGCAGGGGCAAACGTAGCCGGCCTCGGGATGCTCAAGCCGGGAGTGACGCTGCCGGATGACGACCCTTCGCCAAAGGTGGTTCGGGAGACGCTAGACAAAGCGCTTTCGTCCGGCTTGCTGGGGCTCAAGATGTGGGGCGGCTACTACCCGTTCTCGATGGACGTGACAGCCGACATCATCGCCGCCTGTAATGAGCGTACAGCGTACGCCGCTTTCCACATCGGCACTAAGAGCTCTGGCAGCAGACTCGATGGAATGCGGGAGCTGCCTGCGATCCTTGGCTCTTCGAGCAGAGCGCACATAGCTCATATCAACGCCTACTGCCGCGGATCGATTCTGCCGCCGGGCGAAGAGATCGCCGAGGCGCTCCAGATACTCGACTCTCTCCGTGGCCAGGTCGTGTCCGAGGTTCACCTTGCGAGGCCGAACTTCACGCGGGGTGAGTGCGATGAAGATGGCAATGTTCGTATGGACGTGGCCCGGAACTGCCTGCGCCTGCGCAACTACGACACGACGCGCGACGGGATGCGGCAGGCGATCGCAGACGGCTACGGATCGGTGGTTCGGCAGTCGCCGTCTGGTCTTTCACTGGTCACAGGCGAAGCGGGAGTGCGGCTGTTCGATGAAGGCGACACGATTGTCGGCATGAGCTTTCCTGTGAACAGGACTGACACTGCGTTCCAGCTCACTGCAGCCAAACGCGAAGACGGTTCGTTCATCGTTGATGCGATCGCCAGCGATGCAGGCGTACTACCCAGAAACGTGAACATCGAACAGGCGATGAATATGGTCGCATTCGGTGGCCTCACACCGCTTGAGATGGTCGAAAAGCTCTCCTTCAATCCCGCCCGCATGATGGGTCTTGAGCGCAAGGGACGAGTCTTGGCGGGCATGGATGCCGACTTCACGGTTATCGACCCTGAACTCGGCCGTGCTGTGATGGGCATCGTCGCTGGAGAGCTGGTGATGCTGGATGGCCGCGCAGTTGGAAGCGGTGGCACGCTGCTCGTGACAGATGAAGGGCAGGCCGCTGCACGCGACTATGGCAGCGACTACGAAGTGGTGGATCTGAGCAAGGCGCTGATGTACGCATAAACCTGTCAGGCCGACAACAGGTGCGAGCATACTCGAGGTCAGTGAGCAAGCAGCTCGCGCCGTGCAAGTTCCAGGCCCGCCACTCCCACCCAGTCTCACCTCACTTCACCTCTGCCAGCCCGGTATGCTCTGCCCATGAAGATCACAGACATCGAAGTTATCGCCCTTCGCGACCCAGGCGACGGAGCGGTCGCATCGTGGAACATCAGCGCATCGGACGAAGGTGTCGCAGCGGGCTACGACTTCACACTGGTCCGGGTACACACAGACGAAGGCATAAGCGGCATCGGCCAGTGCGAAGCTCCGTCACTCGTCATTCACGCCATCGTCGAAAACTCGATGGGGCTCAAGGCGCTACTGCTCGGCGAAGACCCGCGCGAGGTGCAGCGACTCTGGCAGAAGATGTACAACGCCACCGGTCTCTATGGCCGGCGCGGCGTGACAATAGGCGCTATCGGCGCAGTGGAGACCGCTCTCTGGGACATAGCAGGCAAGGCCGCAGGCACACCTGTCCACAAATTGGCATGGCGCTCATTCGCAACAACTGCCACACCGCCAGAGCCACCTGAATCTGTAGTGCCCTACCTCACCGTCTACCCGCCCGGCGACGATATTCCGCAACTGCGCGAGCGAGTGCAGATGTCAGTAGACGCCGGTGCCCGCGCTGTGAAGATCGAGGAGTGGCCGGGCCAGTTCGCAAATGTCGATCTGAAAACCGATGTCGCAGTCATCGAAGCGGCTCGCGATGTGCTCGGCGATGACCGCGAGCTGATGATTGATGTGCAGAACAGGTGGCGTGACGTTGGACAGGCGCTGCAGACTATCAAGGCGATCGAGCAGTTCAGGCCGTACTTCATCGAGGCGCCGCTGCCAGCCGACAACATCGATGGATATGCGCGTCTCGCAGATGGGACAGATGTGCGCATCGCTGTTGGAGACTGGGGATTTGCCGGCCGGCACGAGTTTGCTGACCTGCTGCGCCGCGGCCGAGTGGACGTTGTACAGCCGAGCGCAGTGCGCGCCGGCGGCATCCACGAGATACTCAACATCGCCGAAGACGCGTACAGGCACGGTGCGCTCTGCATCCCGCACACCTGGTGCCACGTGGTTGGCGTTGCTGCGGAGATCCAGGTCGCAGCGATCAGCCCGGCCACACCCTTCATCGAATTCCCGATGGCATTCCCGCATTCAGACGCGATCTCGAACCTGCTTGAGCCTGCGCTGGAACTCCGGCCAGACGGAACACTCGCAGTGCCAGACCGGCCTGGACTCGGCTTCGAGCTGAACGAGGATGTCGTAGATCGCTTCAGGGTCGAGCCTTACTGAGACCGCGCACAGGCTCGAATTAGTCACGATCACCTGTTTATCCAATCACCTGCGGCCATTTACTCCGTTACCCTGAATGAGCCGGCTCCTCCTTCTCGTTCGTACAAGACTCTGCACGCCTTTTTCAGCACGCGGCCACGCGGCTGCTTTGAGCATTGAATGACCAACGCGCACGCAAATCCGCCTGACGAAACCGGCCTGTGGGCGCGGCTCAGAAGAGAGCTGCGCAACCCCTCCATGACCACGGTGATCCTGATCGCGGTCGCCGTCTCTGCGGTGCCGCTGGCGGTATTTGCCCCCGGATGGGTCTCGACGACACAGCAGAGTCTTGATGATCGAAGAGCTGCAGACCGATTGAGAGAGGCTCAGCTGCTTAGCTCAAGCGTGCTTGTGCCGAGCCAGATCGTGCCGTGGATGCTGGACCAGGTGGAGCGCATGGAGGAGGCGGAAAGTCCGGCTGACTGGAGTTTTACCTCGTTCACGGCAGGTCCGTGCTTTGAGAACAATCTGCAACAACTGCCAGCAGGCGCGTTTTCAGATGCGATTGCGAAGAGCTGTACTGACATGCACGAGATCCAGATCGATCATGCAGACGAGTGCATATCTATACAGAACTGCGATTTCTCGTCCCGGGCAATGGAGCGACTGGACGGCGTTCGCACGCACCTGCTGATCGTTTTCGATGACGCCGATTTCGTTATTCCGTACAGGACTGAAGAACAGCAGGCTGAGTAGCGGGTGATCCAGTTCAACAACTGTGAGAATCCGTGCTCACTCACGGACGCGCTGAAGAAACTGCTCGGCGCGAATCCGATTCGTTATCGGGAGTTGGTGGGCTAGGGACCGCTCAGCACATCTCTTCTGCCTTGAGGAACAACGGGCTCAGGCTGACTTTCGGAGGCGCTACCAGGCTTGTGTCCGGGTTATCGCGCCAGATCGAGCGTATGTCCAAGTAGTTGTACGGGCGAAGCTCTGCAGCTCCGTTGATGGCGTAGATCGTTCCGTCCGCCTCGAACGTGTACGCGTAGTCGTCCTCACAGTCGACGATGCCAGACGGTACTGTCAGCGGCCATGCGTCACCGTAGTCCTCAGCGCGAACAAACCCGGCCGGGGCTGAGGTTGGCTCAGCGGTGCTTTCAGGCACATCTTCGGCATCGAAGACAGCAATCGTTACCACTACGAAGATCAGCACGCCAAAAATGATCGAACCGTAGATGGATATCTTGCCCACCAAGGTTTGCGGGCGCAATGCGGACGGTGTTGGCTCTTGGCTATTCAAGGGTGCCCCTCCACGGCAGGACGCCGGTGACTTACCACAGACACAAGAATCCACTTGAACCGTGAAGGAGCGCGGGTTACCTGCGCCCCTCTTCAAGCGGACTGTGTCTGTGGTAACGGCTAATTTAGCACGAAGAGAAGAAAGGGATGCGGAGACATATAGGTAGTCACCAATTCGTCTCGGAACTTAGGCCACGACATCCCTAGCAAAATACAACCCTCCTGTATCTATGAGATCGCGCATAGTCTTCGCGCTTTCGGTGACAGTTGCCCCGTCTTTCTCTATCTGACTCAAGGCATCTGCCTGATCTTCATCGCTCCAGAAGTCAGGGTTGTTTTGGTCTATAGCAATCTGGATTTGAGCCTGGTAGATGAAGATCTTCATCTCAAAGTCGCGTCCCGCGATATGTTTTTGCCTTGTGAATTCTAGATCTGCAGCCCTATATCGCTCTCGCTTCTGAGCCAGGTCCTCATTCCACTGGTCCTTAATACGTGGCTGTACCGGCTCTGATCGCTCACGCTCAACTTTGACATGTGCCCATAGAGTAGTCAGGTAGTCTGTGGCCGCGTTCTCAACATCAGTAATCACAGATACGAGTGAATCTCGGTTACGAGGAACGCGTATTGGGCGATTCAGGCCAGCGATCGTTCGTCTGTGCTGCGCCCACAGTCTTGCCGGGGTTACAAAGGCGACGAGTACCACGAACCATATCGCTAAGAACAACAGCAGAGACTGCCCAATGTGCCAGTTGTCAATCTGTGTATTGATGCCAATGACAGATAGCAGTGAGAGTGTACTGACTAGGAACGCGGCCAAGAGAACGCTCATGCGATCCCCTTTGTCCCACACGCCAAAACTCCGACCGAGATTCTCTTGCCAATACTCGATGTACCAGTTTCGCCATACTCGCTTCCACATATTCACAGTATCGCGCCAGTGGAGGCACGCCTTGCCGACAGGTCACACATGTATCGGCAGTTCTGTTACTGAGATAGTCGATACATACATCTAGATACATATCTGGCATATATATCTAGTCTGGACAGGCCATAACCGGCTGCCAACCAGGGCCCAATCAACCGGCTGAGTGGCATCGCCCGATGAACGAAAACGCAGCACTGCTGCTGCCTACTACCAGATCGCTGAATCGCCGTCTCTGCGCGGGTCTGAGGCTGCCATCAGCGAGCGGCTTTCCGGGTGAACCTGGATCGCGCCCTCGCTGCCATTGCCCTCGAAAGGTCCGACCAGCGACAGGTTGTGCCCGCGCTCCCGCAAGCCTTCAGCAGCCTCGCCAGTGATGCGATCCTCGACCGTCAAATCGTCTCGCTCACCGTGCGGATACGTCGAGTCGGTCTGTGCCTGGAAGTGTGTCCAGCGCGGACCCTCTATCGCCTCGGCCACGCTCAGGCCATAGTCGAACACGCCGGTCACAATCTGCAGGTTCGTCTGCACCTGCGTGTCACCGCCGGGAGTGCCGCACACCAGCTCGAGATCGCCGCCCTGCTCTACCGGATCGGAAAACACCATCACCGGGTTCATGGTGTGGCGAACCCGCTGGCCTGGCCGCAAACGGTTGATGTGGCCTTCGTTGAGGTGCCAGTAGGTCATGCGGTTGTTCATGAGAACCCCGGTGGACCCGGCGATCAGGCAGGAGCCGAACATCGTCTGGATCGACTGCAACTCGCCGACAGAGTTGCCCCACCGGTCGACGACGCAGAAGTGGGTTGTCTCGCTGCCGCCGGATGGGACGGGGCCCGACACGGCATCGGCAACGCCGGGCCTGTAGAAGCGCATCGTCTCGTTAGGCGCACGGTCCTGGAACTCCCATGCATCGCCTGGAGCAGGCTCCGGCATGGCCTGGTCCGGGTCGATCAGAGCGAAGCGACTCGCCGCGTACTCCTTGGAGAGCAGGCCTTCCATCGGGATGTCGACGAACTCGGGGTCGGCGATGTATGCCTCGCGGTCCGCGAAGGCCAGCCGCTTGGCCTCGACCATCATGTGGATCGATTCGGCTGAAAGATATTGCACTGTTGCTGGATCAATTTGTTCGAAGAGATTCAACTCCTGAAGCAGCACGTGGCCAGTCGAGTTCGGTGGCGCTTCGTACACCGTACGGCCTCGATACGTTGTCGATATCGGGTCGTCCCATCGAACACGGTGGCGCTTGAGGTCTTCCAGAGTGAGCAGGCCGCCGCTGGCTTCAGAGAAGCGGGCGATCTCCTGCGCTATCTCGCCCTGGTAAAAGGCGTCGCGGCCTTCTGCTGCGATCAGCCGGTAGGTGCGTGCGAGATCGGGATTGCGTCGAATCTCGCCGGGCGCGAGTGGCCTGCCATTCGGGGCGAAGACCGCAGCAGACGTCGGCGCTGTCATGAGGACGTCGTACTTCGCCGCCGAGACGCTCTGGAAGTGCGAAACGGGAACGCCGTCTTCGCACAGCTCTATCGCAGGTTCGAGGCAGGTCGCAAGCGGCAGGCTTCCGTACTTCTCATGAGCAGATAGCAGAGCATCGACTATGCCTGGCACTGAGACAGCCTTGAAGTCGGTGTGCTTGATGCCTTCCGGAAAGCTGTCAGGAGTTGCGGCGAGCGGCGCCGCGCCTGTGCCGTTGGCGACCCTGATGAGCTTTCGGTCCCGCATGTGGACCATCACGAAGCCGTCGCCGCCAATGCTCGATCCCTGCGGCTCGGACGGCCCGAGTGCGAATCCCACTGTGACGGCAGCGTCGACGGCATTGCCACCGCGCATGAGTGTCTGGAGTCCGGCCTGGGCGGCAAGCGGGTGATTGGCTACGACTGCGCCTTTCGCGCCCATGCGAACTGGCCGGTAAGACTGGCCGCGCTCGCCGTGGGGCGTGCGGTTGGTCTGGTGATGATCTGACTCGGAGCTGGAATGTACGGGCATGGTGCAGCCTTTATCGGCGGACTATGGAGAGGAGTGCGCGGCAGTCTAGCAGGGGTGTTTCGCCTTTGATGGATGGGCGCGCGCTCAAGACGAATAACCCACCCTCTGACTCCCTCCCTAGGTAGGGAGGGAGAAGTGTGTTGTCATCCCGACCGCAGCAGAGGGATGACAAGAGGTGGAGGCGGGATGACAAGTTGGACTGTCGAGGCGACAAAAGGCATGGCCTAGATGACAAACAGTGCGAAGTCCCGAACCCTCTCACTGCGAAGGAGCGGCCAACAAGCCCGGCTTTCTGCTAACGCCGCGGCTGGATGACTACGCGGCGCTGGTTGCCCTCGCCCTCACTCTCCGTCTGCACTCTGCGATGCGACGCAAGCGCCATGTGCACGATTCTGCGCTCACCAGGAGGCATCGGGTCCAGTGCCGATGCACGACCGCTGCTCGCCACTCGTCCTGCGGTTCGCCTCGCCAGCCTGCGCAGCATGTCCGCACGACGCTGGCGGTAGTCCTCGACATCGATCACAACGAACGCCTTGCGGCCAAGCTGTCTGCTCACAACCATGCGCACCAGGAACTGCAGCGCCTGCAGCGTCTCACCCCGGCGGCCGATCAGCAGGCCGGCATCCTCGCCCTCGATCTCGAAAACGAGTGATCCGTCCTCCGTGTCATCTCTCACATACGTCTCTGCCACCACTTCCATCGTCGCAAGGAAGTAGTCCAGAACCTCGGCTACTAGCTGCTCGGCCTCCGTGTCAGGCTCTGCAGGCGGACGCTCCTCTTCACGTCGGCGCGGCGCATCCTCCTGATCTTCATCTGCCTGGGACTCGCCGTCATCCTCGCTCGCAACCGGCTGCGCCTCTTGCTCAGCATCGTCACGCCTGCCCCGGCGTCCGCTCCTGCCGCGACCGCCTCGTGCACGCCTTCCGCCGCGACCGCTCGTCCTGCGTGGTCGCGTCTCTTCTTCAGCAGCCTCAGCCTCGCCCTCAGGTACATCATCTGAAGCGACCGCATCTTCAGCCGGCGCATCAACCGCATCCGAGTCTTCACCGGCCGACGCTTCTTCGGCCTCGCGGGCTGCCGTCGCAGCTGCGCCTACAAGAGTGACCTCAATCCTCGCAGGCTCGCCACCGAATCCAAGGATTCCAGACTTGCCAGCGCTGATGATCCTGATGTCAACGTCTTCGAGATCGACGCCTAGAGTTGCGAGCGCGTCTTCGGTCGCTTCGTCGACGGTTTTGCCGGTGAACGTCCTTGGATCCATCAGTCTCCCTCTCTTCGGAATCGCCATCTGAATCTGACTCATCGCCGGATTCACCCCCGGCATCCGGCGTGTCGATGACCGCTGCTGCCCCCTGCGGGTTGGCAAGCAGCTCTGCACGCGCCTCCGGACTGCCAAGGTAGGCCCTGCCGAACAGGACAACGGGTTGTTTGCCGCCGACGTAGTACTGGATGACTATGCCGACGATGTTTGAGAACAGGATGTAGAGCGCCAGTCCGCCAGGGAACTGGAACGTGAAGAAGCCGAACATTATCGGCAGCATCCACAGCATAAGCTGGTTGGTCTGCCTCTGCTGCGGAGTGGCTGCCTGTTGATTGCCGGTAGTCATCTTCTGCTGCAGCCACATCGTCGCGCCCACGAGGACAGGCAGAGCGAAGTTCCACGGAAGCGGCGCAGCCTGCACGAAGTCAGCCAGGTCTACGCCAAGGAACTTGCTGTTGATCGGCACGCTGGCAACGGCAGGGTTCCATGAGTAGAACGATGCCGAAAGGTTCGCCAGGCTTTCCGGCGTGGGCGGAATCGTGCGCAAGATCGCCCGGTACAGACCGATCCAGATCGGCATCTGGACAACCAGCGGCCCAAGACATCCGATCGGGCTCACGCCAGCCTCGCGGTACAGCTTCATCGTCTCGGAAGATAGCTGCCGCTTCTCCGCCGGGCCCTTGTTCTTGTACTTCGCCTGCAGAGCCTGCAGCTTTGGCTGAAGCGCCTGCATCTTCTTCATGCTCCGCGTCTGGCGCACCGTCAGCGGAATCAGAGCCAGGCGAATCGCCACAGTGAAGACGATGATGCTCAGGCCGAAATTGCCAAACAGCAGCTGCGCCAGGTAAGCAAGGCTGTTGATCATCGGGCGCATCAACAGCTCGTTCCAGAGGATGCCCAGGAACTCCATCAGGCATTACCTCCGGGGCATGAGCCGAGTCGCGGGAGAAGAGATCGCATCAGCATCCCTTGCCGTCCCCCTTCGCCTCGATGCAATTCAGCAGAGCGAGCGATCCGGTCTGGTACTGCCGCAGCTGGCCGCTGTCGGTGTGAGTGAAGAGCGTTTCGCCGATCACTACCGGGTTCGACTTCAGTCCCTTGCCGTCAGTATCGTACGTCCCGCGAACCTGCCCGGATAGCTCAACCTGCGTGATATCGCCCTCTCCGGATGCGACAGCAAGGGCAGGACCGTTGCTCCGCTCGATCAGGGTGGGCTGGGCGACGATCTCGTCACCAACCTCTGCCGGTTCTTGCCATCGCCTCTGGCCTGAGGCTGCGTCCAGCGCATAGACCTTGCCTGGGAGGCTGGCGAAATAGAGCGTTCCGTTATGCAGCAGAGGCTCGGCCCAGACCCAGCCGCTGGCATCGAACTTCCACTCATTCGAGGCATCCAGCACGCTCGAGTTGATGTTGCCTCGTCGGGAGTTGATGTCCAGCGCAAAGACATCGTTGCCCAGCGTGCCGAAGTAGACATTGGAGTCGGTGACATTCGGCGTGCCGACGATCGCTCCATCGGCATCGAAGACCCACTGGATGCGCGCATCCGGGTTGCCCTCAAACGCCGCTTCATCGGAAAGCGAGACGGCGTACAGCGAGCCCTGCATAGTTCCGAAATACGCTACGTCGTCGACCACCCTGATG
>JANQIZ010000335.1 GCA_028281895.1 Dehalococcoidia bacterium | reverse complement strand
GCGGGCAAGACGTGTGCTGGCAGCGGCCGAGGAAGGCGAGCGAGACGGCCGGGGGTGGGTGGCGCTGGATGGCGAGATGATCGATGCGCCTGTCATCGCCAGAGCAAGAAACGTTCTCCAAGACGCCGGCCTGGAGTAGCCGGGGGCGGGTTCTGGCTGCAGCGGGAAGATCAGCTTCTTTCTGTGAAGGAGAGGGGCCACATCCTTCCTCCCTGTTTAGGGAGGGAGTCAGAGGGTGGGTCGATTTCGTCATGCTGAACTTGATTCAGCATCTCCCTCTTGTTTGTCATCTCGAGCGAAGCCGAGGGATCTGACCGCTTCGCGCAATCACCAGGAGATTCCGGATCAACCCGTTCGACTTCGCTCAGGGCAGGGACAGAATGACGAAGGAGGCCACCCACACCCTGACCCTCTCCCTCAAATGGAGAGGGAACCTCATCCTCCCTCCCATCTTGGGAGGGAGTTAGAGGGAGGGTTATTCGTCTTGAGAGATCAGGTCGTCCATGTAAGTCGAAACGACCCTCACCCCAGCCCTCTCCCGATCCGGGAGAGGGGGATGAAGAAACGCACTCCTGCGAGGGAGAGGGAATAGCTGCGGCACTCGCTGTCAGCGCTTGAAAAGTCAGATCCCTCCGCTGCGGTCGGGATGACAAACCACACTCGCTCTGGCAGAGAAAGGGAATAGAAACAGCGACACGCGGTTGCGAACTTCTCCTTCCCTGCCAGGGGGGGCAGAGGGTGGGTCGAATTCGTCATGCTGAACTTGATTCAACATCTCCCCCTTGTTTGTCATCCCGAGCGAAGCCGAAGGATCTGACCGTACTCCTACGGTCACCGAGAGATTCCGGATCAAGTCCGGAATGACGAGAGCATGAGCGTTTGCCTGGCTCTCAGCCAAGCATCAGGAGAGCGCGAAGCAGCTCGCTGCTCTCTTAGTTCTGATCGGGTTTTGACTGGCTTAGACTCATAGCCAGCGAGTCACATCGCCAACGGTCTGCCGCTCGCTCTCGGGCATCGTTGCCGGATACCCGATGTACAGGCAGCCGACGATCTTCGAGCCGGGCTCTGCACCCAGAAGCTCTGCCAGTCCCGGATGCCTCGTCGGCTTTCCGGTAGACCACCCGACGCCCAGGCCGTGAGCATGCGCTGCCAGCATCAGATTCTGAACTGCACAGGAGGCAGCGGAATAGTTCTCTTCGTCGATCTCAGCCGAGCCTCCGGGAAGCGAGTAGACGTATATCAGCGCCGGAGCATCCAGCATCTCTTTCCGCACCGCATCGGCACTTGCCGCAGCCTGGTTCTGGTTCGGAATGTTGCCAAGCGTCCACTCACGGGTGAGGTCTGCAGCTTGCCGCCTCGCCTCTCCAGACTTTCCCAGAACGTAGAAGCGCCACGGCTCCGTCATGCGGTGGTTCGGCGCCCATAAGGCGGCATCAAGGATGGTGTGGAGCACGGAATTCGAAACTTCGCGATCCGTGAAGTCGCGGACGGTGCGGCGGGTCTTGATGTTTTCCAGCACAGATTCGGTCACGTTCATGCGTTTATCCAGGCGAATCCTTGGCAGCCCTCGACGCTGGTTGAGAACTGCGACTTAATCTCTGTGCTGAATCTTACGCATCGCGGCGCAGCAGTCTATCGGTGCTTGACTTGCCGGCAGACACGACCGACTTCTTTGAGAGCAGACGCGTCAGACGCCCGTGCCTGCGCCGGGCGACGCGCAGTCGCTGGCCCTGGCGTCTGGAGAAGTATCGAGGCATTCCGTCTGGACCTTTCTGCGGCTTCACTGAAGGTTGACGACGCAACTTTTTTGGCAATCTGTTTCGTCACAACGAATGGCAGCTTTCGTCGCGACATGGACAGTATGGCATAAAGTCTATCTGATAATTCCTGACTTATGGGGTCTTGAATTATCGAAAAACGCCCGTATCATTGTCGGCCGTGCGTTCAGACAACACGCCTGTTTCGTACATACGAAGTGCTGTCATAGCGCATGCGAAACATCAGCAAGGGGAGATCAGCGGCAATGCTTGAAGTCCGTCCGGACAGGGTCGAGTTGCTCGATCGGAAAAAGGGCGCCCGGCTAATCCTGGTGAACGACGAGACTCGCCAGGCGTACCACCTGGACATGTCATTGCCAGCAGGTCAACAGATGGAGCTGGAGCGGCAGGGTCTGGCTGCAGACAGGTGCGGGCAGTACCACGTCGGCCCAATGATCGCGGCAGCTTTTGGCTCCAGCATCACCGCGCTTCAGCTATCGATGTTCAAGGGTGGATGGATGTCGGCAGAGGTCGTGATCGAGCACCCGCACGGACTCGAAGAGACGAAGCATGTGCGCGTTGACGTGATTGCCGGGCTGTCGCTGGCAATACACATAAACCTGCCGATCATGGTCGATGACAGGCAGGACGAGGAGGCGATCCCCGGCCACCACGCCTCTTCGACAGACCACGGCAAAGACTCAGAAGCCTCTATGCCAGAGGCGTTTCAAGAGATGATTCGATCGATGGACTGGCCTGAGACGGCCTGAGCTATTGACCGAGAGGAGAGCGATCGGACTAGACGGTCTGTCAAGCCCACTTTTCGTCCCTTCTAAACGAAAGGGCGAAGCTACGAAAAGCGGCTGCTGGTGAGCCATAGGCAACCAGCAGCCACCTGAGCAACCGGCCCGGATTAACACCTGGAAAGCGCATCCGGGCGCAGCGCATGGAGATTATGACATGGACTTGCATAGCAAGTTTCCCTTTGCAAGCAAGAGACTGGCAGTTCTTCTTTTTGTTCCTCTGATGGCGATTGTGATGGCGTGCGGATCGGACGAATCCCCGACCACCGTGCCTGCAGCAACTACCGGCCCAACCGGGCCGACAGCGGCTCTGAAGAGCCAGGTGATTGAGAACTACGCCCGCGGCGTGCACCACAGCTACGTCGTGAGCCTGAACTCGGCCATAGCTATGGACGGCGCCATCGACCGCTTCATCGCCAGCCCTTCGGCGGCAACGCTTGAGGCGGCCAAGCGGGCATGGCTCGAAGCACGAGACGACTACGGCCCAACCGAGGCTTTCCGCTTCTACGGCGGACCGATCGACAACGACGATGACGGTGTCGAGGGTCTTGTGAACGCGTGGCCGCTGGACGAGGGCTACATCGACTACGTTGAGGGCAACCCGGCGGCAGGCATCATCAACATGCGGGACGACTTCCCGGTGATCGATGCAGACCTTATCGTCTCTCTTAACGAAGAGGGTGGCGAGGAGAACGTGTCCACAGGCTGGCATGCCATCGAGTTCCTGCTCTGGGGACAGGACCTGAACGCCGATGGCCCTGGCGACAGGCCTTACACCGACTACACGACGAAGTCGAACTCAGAGCGCAGGAAGACCTACCTTTCGGTGGCGTCTGACGTGCTCGTTTCGCACCTCGATGGGCTTGTTAAGGACTGGGACCCGAACGGCTCTGGCAACTACTTCAATGAGTTCCTGGCGCTCGACACGAATGCGGCGCTGCAGAACATCATCACCGGCATCGGTGAGCTGAGCCGCGGTGAGCTGGCTGGCGAGCGAATGACTGTTGCTTACGAGGAGCGTTCCCAGGAAGACGAGCACTCCTGCTTCTCGGACAACACGCACAACGACATCATCGGCAATGCCCGCGGAATCCAGATGGTCTATCTCGGTAACTTTGGCGGAGTGTCCGGGCCCGGTGTTCACGACCTTGTCGCGGCGGCTGATCCCGGTCTTGCCGGGCAGCTCGAGAGGGAGATCGCTTCGAGCGTGAACGCCACTACGCTGATTCCCGCGCCCTTCGACAAGCACCTTGACGAGGACGTGCCGAATAGCGACAGGGGCCGCGCAGCCGTGCTCGCAGCCATCGTTCTGCTTGAGGACCAGACAGACACGATCGTATCCGCGGCGCAGTCCGTCGGAGTCACGATCAGCGTCTCCTAGCAGAAGGCAGCGGCAGACCAATTGGGACACAGCTTCAAGAACTGGCTGATGACAGCACGGGGGTGGATGGCTCTGACAGGAGCCTCTGCCCTCGTGCTTGTCGCGGTGATCGCATGCAGCTCGGCATCGGCTCCGGACGAGCCGGAATTCGATGTCGACGAGATTCTCGTCGAGCTGCTGGGTGGCGACACGACTGCCTTCAGCACGCAGCGCAATGCGTTCGAGCTGTCTGCTCGCAACCTGGACAACGAGACCCGGCGCACGTTCGAGATCGGCGACTCGTTCTTCAATCAGAACTGGGTCAGCGCGCCTTCGACCACTGTCGCAAGAGACGGGCTGGGGCCGACCTTCAACGCGCTGTCATGCTCTTCCTGCCACACGCACGACGGCCGCGGCCAGCCACCGCTTGACGATGATGATCCCGAACGTGGCCTGTTGCTTCGGCTGTCTGTTCACGCGCCGGGCGGTCCTGTCGACGATCCGAACTATGGCGGCCAGTTGCAGGACCGGGCGATCCTGGGAGTGGAGCCGGAAGGCCGCATCAGGATCATGTACGAGGAGATAGCAGGCCAGTTTGGCGATGGCACTCCGTACACACTTATGAAGCCTGTCTATGTGATCGAGGACCTGGCGTACGGACCGCTGCACCCGGACATCATGATCTCGCCGCGGGTGGCGCCGGTCATGGTGGGACTGGGTCTGTTGGAGGCGATACCGGACGAGGTGCTCCTCGCATTGGCAGACCCCAATGACGAGGACGGCGACGGCATATCCGGCCGCGTGAACATGGTGCTGAACA
>JANQIZ010000279.1 GCA_028281895.1 Dehalococcoidia bacterium | reverse complement strand
AAACTGGCCAGCCTGCAGACACTGTCACCCGAACTATGCGCAGTTCTTGAGCAGATCCCCGCTTCGGCCCATCCAATGGATGTGCTGCGGACCGGATGTTCCGTGCTTGGCAGTCTGGAGCCTGTTGGAGAGAAGGGCCGCACGGAGGCGGCAATCGCCGATCGCCTGATCGCATCGTTCGGCTCAATGCTGCTCTACTGGTATCGGTTCAAGAACCGCGGTGAGCGAATCGAAACGAGCACTGGTGAAGACACAATCGCAGGCCACTTTCTCCGGTTGCTGACAGGCAAGGATCCCGATCCCGAAAAGAAGCGAGCGCTGGATGTCAGCCTGATCCTTTACGCGGAGCACGAGTTCAATGCGTCTACGTTCACCGCTCGAGTGGTGACCAGCACGCTCTCGGACATCTATTCGGCGATCACCGGAGCGATTGGCGCTCTGCGCGGCCCTCTGCATGGTGGTGCGAACGAGGCGGCGATGGAGCTCGTCTCCCAGTTCGATTCTCCAGCCGTGGCCGAGAAAGGCGTCATGCAGATGCTCGCAGCCCGTCGTCTCATCATGGGGTTCGGCCACCGCGTATACAAGAATGGAGACCCCAGGTCGAGGATCATCAAAGGCTGGGCGAAGACGCTGGCCGATTCTGCAGGCGACACGACTCTGTTCGATGTTTCCGAACGGATCGAGGAGGTCATGCTGCGCGAGAAAGGCATGCACACGAACCTCGATTTTTTTGCTGCCACCGCGTACCACCTGTGCGGCATCCCAACTGCGATGTTCACGCCTGTGTTCGTTATCGCACGAACTTCTGGCTGGGCCGCTCACGTGATCGAACAGCGAGGCGACAACAGGCTGATCAGGCCACTGGCGGACTACACAGGCCCTGAGCTGCGCGAGTATGTCGATCTCGCAGATCGAGACTAGGGCCGATATCGTCTGCCAGCGATGTATACGTAACCCGAGGCGTCATGCAGTTTGATGAAGTAATCGAAGTGATCGCCGACTATGCCCTCGATCCGCTCGATCCCGGCACTGAGGCGATAGAGACCGCTGAGTGGACATTGCTCGACTCGCTCGGCTGTGCGCTGCTTGCGCTCAACTACCCTGCATGCACGAAACTGCTGGGATCGCATGTGGCAGGAACGGTGGTGCCAAACGGAAGTCGCGTTCCAGGCACAGGCTACGTTCTCGATCCGGTCAAGGCTGCATTCGACACTGGCGCCTGCATCAGATGGCTTGACTTCAACGACACATGGCTTGCCGCTGAGTGGGGGCATCCGTCAGACAACTACGGCGCGATCCTGGCCGTCGCCGATCACCTGAGCCAGTCTGAATCGCCAGATGCTGCGTCGCGACTAACGGTCCGCGATCTCCTGGTCGCTGGAATCAAGGCGTACGAGATCCAGGGCGTTCTGGCCCTGGAAAACAGCATGAACCGGGTGGGCATCGACCACGTCCTGCTAGTGAAGATCGCTTCAACAGCAATCGTAGCCGCGATGCTTGGCTGCGATCGAGAGCAGGTTCGCAACGCCGTATCCAACGCATGGCTCGATGCCACTTTGCGCACATACAGACACGCCCCGAACACCGGCTCCAGGAAATCGTGGGCTGCTGGCGATGCCTGTGCACGAGCCGTGCAGCTCGCAATGTTCGCGTCCAGGGGAGAGATGGGTTACGCGAGCGCGCTGACCGCTCCCAACTGGGGGTTCCAGGACACCTGGTTCGGTGGATCGGACGTTGTCCTGCAACAGCCGCTCGGCTCATACGTAATGGAGAACATCCTGTTCAAGATCTCGTTTCCTGCTGAGTTTCATGCGCAGACGGCGGTTGAAGCGGCATTTGCGCTGCATCCGCAGGTCAAAGACCGCATCGACGAGATCGAATCGGTTGTCATCACCACACAGGAACCCGCGATCCGAATCATCGATAAGACAGGACCGTTGACTAACCCTGCGGACCGCGACCACTGCATCCAGTACATGACAGCCGTTGGCTTGCTCAAGGGCCAGTTGACCGCGGCTGACTATGAAGACGGTGCAGCACGTGATCCACGAATCGACGCCCTCAGAGCGAAGATGGTCGTTGAGGAGGACCCTCGGTATACCGCCGAATACCTGGATCCAGAGAAGCGGTCGATCTCGAATGCGGTGCAGGTGCATTTCAGTGATGGAACCTCAACGAATCGGGTCGAAGTCGAGTATCCGGTAGGGCACAGGCGAAGGCGGGGTGAGGGCTTCCCGTTACTGCGAGAGAAGTTCTACGGAAATCTCGATAGCAGGTTCGATGCGAGGCAGGTGGAGCAGATAAGAATCGCGCTTGAGGTGAGGAACGACCTCCACGAAATGCCGGTTAGCCGATTCATGGAGCTGTTCGTTTCGTCCTGACTGTTAAGAGCGCCAGCACCCGTGATCCGAAGATCGGCATCCAATGCCGTATGACCCTTGCCGAACATTCAGCGTTTCAGTTTCGCCGCAATCGATGGCTCTCAATAGCCATGATGCTGACGCTGTTCACTGTCGCCTGTGGCTCCGGTACGGGTTCACCTACAGTTGCGACAGTTCCTTCTGAGACGCCCGCCGATTCCTCACCTGTTGTCGCCGAAACGGCCACACAGATTCCCGCGCCGACGCTGGATACAGGGCCTTTTGAAGCACTCAACCCGTTGCCTGAGATCAGGGGGATTGATCCATCTATCGACTTCGGTTTCGATGAGCGAGACAAGATACCGCGAGATGCGATCAACCCGGTCTATACCCCGAAGTTCGCTACGGCCGCTGAGATGGATGGCTCACTACTGCCCGATGAGCTGGTTATGGGGTTGAGCGTCGATGGTGATGCGCGGGCTTATCCGGTTGGAATCATGCGATTCCGCGAGATGGTGAACGATGTTGTTGGCGGCGTGCCTTTACTGGTCACCTGGTGACCGCTCTGCTACACCGGTCTCGTGCATGACCGGCGGATCGACGGGGTGACGCACACCTTCGGGAACGAAGGCGCTCTCTTCATGAACGCCATGACCTGGTGGGATCACGAGACGCTCAGCATATGGTCACAACCATGGGGAGCTGCGATCGATGGCGAACTGCTTGGTACTCGTCTGACTCTCGTTCCGTTCGAGCTTGTGCCCTGGAAGGTATGGGTCGAGCGCAATCCCGATACTAGAGTCCTTGTCGATGAGCGAGCCGATCTTTCGTTCGTTGGCCATATCCCTCATGATCGGTTCGTGATCGGGGTGTCGATCGGCGAGTCAGCAAAGGGCTTCTACTTCGCTACTACGGCAAATAGCGGAGTCATCAATGATCACGTTGGCGATTTTCCGGTTGCCGTCTTCGCCGATGCCGAGACTCGTGAGATTGACGTGTTCCTGAGACGCATCGGCGGAGATTCTGTTCCCGATGTCGAAATCTCGTCACCACTCGAATTCGAGGTCGACTCGGAAGGCCGCGTCACTGACACTGCGACCGGGAGCACATGGGACTTGCGGATTGGCGCTGCGATTGACGGCCCAATGCGCGGAGTCACACTTCAGCGAGCTCCGTTTATCAGTTCGTTCGACTGGGCGTGGGAAGACTTCTTCCCGCAGACAGAGTTCCGTGGATCGAGGAACGACAGGTTAGGCGACTGAGCCTAGGCAGAGACCTGTGCTGCGATCATGTCGCCGACTCGAGAGGTCTGCACCGCATGCTGTCCTGCGCCAGCAATGTCCGCAGTCCTGTAACCCTCCGCCAGGAAGCCGTTGACAGCCTCTTCCAGCGCGTCGGCCTCTTTGTGAAGACCGAACGACCATCGCAGCATCATTGCGGAACTCAGCAGCGATGCCAGCGGATTCGCGATGCCCTTGCCAGCGATGTCAGGAGCAGACCCGTGAATCGGCTCGTAGAGAGCAGGCTTGCCGCCTCTTCTGCGCCTTCCGTTGGACTTGGGAATGCTGGTCAGGCTTGCCGACGGCAGCATGCCCATCGATCCGCCAATGACTGCTGCCTCGTCCGAGAGGATGTCACCGAACGTGTTCTCGGTAACGATCACATCGAAGACATCCGGGTTGGTGACGATCTGCATGGCGGCGTTGTCAGCCAGCATGTGAATCAGCTCGACATCCGGGTACTCGTGACCAACCTCTGTAGCAACTTCCCGCCAGAGCCGGGAAGTCTCCATGACATTCATCTTGTCGAGCGAGTGCAGACGCTTGCCGCGCATCCGGGCAAGCTCGAAGCCAACCCTGACTACGCGCTGGATCTCTTTCTCTGTGTACGAGAGAGTGTCGACCGCCCGGCGTCCGCGGCTGTTCTCCCACCTGCGCTTCGGCTTGCCGAAGTAGAGGCCTCCGGTCAGTTCGCGAATGATCACGAAATCGACGCCGCTCAGGCGGTCTTCTTTCAGCGGGCTTGAGCCTGCCAACTGCGGAAAGACCTTCACAGGCCTGAGATTGGCGAACAGGCCGAGCGTCTTACGGAGAGTCAGGATGCCGTCTTCAGGGCGGACCTTCGCAAGCGGATCGTCCCACTTGGGTCCGCCAACTGCGCCGAACAGAACCGCATCAGAGCCAAGAACAAGGTTGAGTGTGTCATTGTCGATCGCGGTGCCGCGCTCATCAATAGAGCGCCCGCCGACGAGCCCTGGCACCCAGTCAAACCTGTGGCCGAACCGGCGGCCCAGCGCGTCGAGAACCTTCATCGACTCGGCCGTAACCTCAGGCCCTATGCCATCCCCGCCCAGAACTGCGATGCGAGCTTCCATACCTACTCAGCGCCCCTCGACACTAAAACGACAGATTCGATTTCAACTCAAACGGCGCTTCGGTATTTCCCGGCTCGTCGGTCGAAATGCGGAAGGCGAGTCTACCAGCATTGGTAGATAGCGGCCACCCCGCAGCAACGAACCATTCACGATGCTTGTAGCGAGCGCCTGGAACTATGTAGCAGACCATGAGAGGGCCAGCCACGGTGCTATCCAACGAGCTAGCCGGATGCAGACGACTCGAAGGCTGATATCTCGTCTTCCAGCTCCAGAGTGAGTCCAATCTCATCGAGCCCTTTGAGAAGACTGTTCTTCCTGAAGGGATCGACATCGAACTTCGCCTCGAATCCGTCGGAATCGCTAACCGTCTGGGATTCGAGGTCCACTGTGACCTCGTAGCCAGTCCGCTGCAGAGCCTTGCCCATGATGGTGTCTACCTCTTCCTGGGCGAGGACTACCGGCAGCATCCCGTTCTGCACGCAGTTGTTACGGAAGATGTCTGCGAAGCTGGGTGCGATGATTGATCGGAATCCCATCTCGTTCAGCGCCCATGGAGCATGTTCGCGTGACGAGCCAGATCCAAAGTTGCGACCGGACACAAGTATGGTCGCAGACCTGTACTTTGGCTGATTCAGAATGAAGTCGGGGTTCTCGACGCCGTCTTCCAGGTAGCGCCAGTCAAAGAACGCGAACTCGCCGAAACCTGTGCGTTCGATCCGCTTCAGGAACTGCTTGGGAATGATCTGATCGGTATCCACGTTGACCCTGTCCAGCGGAGCGACCAGTCCGGTCAGCTTCGTGAATGCTTCCATAGCTACTTTCTCCTTTTTGACCGGCGTCCGCTTCCTGAACCTGAGTCCCGGTCGTTTCTTCGAACACCCTCTTCCAGCGCTTTCTCAAGCGGGTCACGGGGCCTTGGAGGCGTGACCTTGACGGTTCCATGTCTTGCGGCCTTCAGATCTTGCCACCGTGAAAGTGTATTGGTCATCAGGATGGCCAGCACACCGAGAACGATCAGCAGAATATCGGACACAATGAGTCCTGTGAGAACCGTAGACACGTCTGACAGGTCTTCCCTTGTTCTGAAGACGATCTGGGCTGTGATCGGATTGAATATGACGACCGCTGCCCATGACAGTGCCCACAGCACTGCTATCGGTGAGGGGATCCCGCGTTTTTGCCACTGCTCAGGGTCCGAACCGTCCTGCCTTGGATCACTGGCCTTGAACAGCTCAACGAACATGATCAACGGCTTGTAGATGTTGATCACAGGTATGAAGAAGCGGATTACCGTGCCATCAGGAGAGTGCTTCTGGCCATCTGACTTTAGCGTTCGAAGGTTGCGGCTCGACCTGTGAATGAAAGAGGAGAACGGGAACGCTGTGATCACCAGGGCGAAGATGACCAGCACTGTCGAAACCAGCGTCGCCGTCTCCAATGAATCGTAGCGGCTGCTCAGATTGACGAGACGCTCACAGCCTGCATGCTGATCCGGATCGTCACGAACCACCGTTGCGAACTGCTCTGAGGTCACGCAGTCGATCCCGGCAATCGCGGCATGCTCAAGGACCCGATCAAGGGAGTTGCATGCCTGGTTCAGGACACTTGTGCGCACTCGGTCATCCGGATCAGGTGTCGCGTCCGGGTTCTCAACATCAGGCGTTGGAGTTGCGTTTAGCGCATCCGTCTCAGCTGAGCACAACGCCTCGGCTGTGTTTAGATCAGGTGTCAACGCGGCGATCACCAGGGACGCGGCGCTCACCTCTTCATTGTCGATCGGGATCTCGTTCAGACCCTCGTCCTGCCACTCGTTGACCTGCGATCGAAACTGGAGGTCAGCGAAGAGAGCAAATGCGCCTGCCGCGATGAAGCCGAGCAGCGCCAGGAACACCCATCTGAGCAAGGGACGGCTCGACTGATAGTCGTAAGGCTTGAACCGTTCTTCGAGGGCAGCGTCGAGCCCCTGGCGGCCGAAGAGCCTGCCAAATATCGAGCCCTGAGTTGTCTCCCGGCGTCCAGAACGATGCTCTACGCTGCTGGTTCGCCTTCGCGGTGGCGGCGTGCGACGTCTTTCGGTCTCGCGCGGCTCTTTGCCCTCGCGCTGATCGCCGTCACCTGGACCGGAAGCCATTAGTTGAAGTCCCAGTCCCTCACGTCAACGAAGTGGCCTGCAACAGCAGCAGCAGCGGCCATCTCAGGACTCACGAGGTGGGTTCGACCGCCTTTGCCCTGGCGGCCTTCAAAGTTCCGATTCGACGTGGAAGCGCAACGTTCGCCCGGCGTGAGGATGTCGGGGTTCATGCCCAGGCACATCGAGCAGCCTGACTCACGCCACTCGAAGCCTGCTTCCTTGAACACTTCGTCAAGACCCTCAGCCTCGGCCTGGATCTTGGTGAGCGTCGATCCGGGCATTACCTGCGCCCTGACCTTTGATGAGACGCTGTGGCCTTTCACCACATCCGCAGCCTTCCGCAGGTCTTCGAGCCTGGCGTTCGTGCACGAGCCGATGAACACGCGGTCAAGCGATATGTCCTCGATCGCCGTTCCCGGCTGGAGGTCCATGTACTCAAGTGCAGAAGTCGCAGACGCAGTCTCTGCAGCGTCTTCATAGTCCTCAGGGTTCGGCACAGAGCCGCTGATCATCGTCACCTGGCCAGGATTGGTGCCCCAACTGACATACGGCTCAAGCTTCGTGCAGTCGATCTCGACCAGCGCGTCGTACTCTGCGCCCTCGTCTGTTGGCAGAGTTTTCCAGTCTTCGACCGCTCTGTCCCATGCTTCGCCCTGGGGGACGAACTTGCGGCCCTTCATCCATTCAAAGGTCGTCTCATCCGGGGCTATGAGTCCCGCTCGAGCGCCACCTTCGATAGTCATGTTGCAGATCGTCATTCGACCTTCCATCGACAGGTTGCGAATGGCCTCTCCGGTGTACTCGATTACGTGCCCGGTGCCACCTGCAGTTCCGATCTTGCCGATGGTTGCGAGGATCATGTCCTTGGCCGTTACGCCAGAGGGCAGTTCGCCGTTGAACCGGACCTCCATGGTCTTGGGTCTGCGCTGGCGAAGGGTCTGCGTAGCAAGCACATGCTCGACTTCAGAGGTGCCGATGCCAAACGCCAGCGAACCGAAAGCTCCGTGCGTTGAGGTGTGCGAGTCGCCGCAAACGATGGTCATTCCCGGCTGGGTGTAACCCTGCTCCGGGCCTATGACATGGACGATTCCCTGGGCGCGGCTGTCCACGTCGTAGAGAGTTATGTCAAAGTCCTCGCAGTTCTTCCTCAGTGCCTCGACCTGCCTGCGGGCGATCGGGTCTTTGATCTCCTGCATGCGCGTGTTGTCGGTCGGCACGTTGTGATCGACGGTCGAGATCGTTAGCTCAGGCCGCCGCACCTTGCGCCCGGCAAGCCTGAGCCCCTCGAATGCCTGTGGCGACGTCACCTCGTGCACAAGGTGCAGATCGATGTAGATGAGCGCTGGCTGACCTTCGGGCTCGGCCACGACATGCCGGTCCCAGATCTTTTCGAACATCGTCTTAGGCAATTCTCACTCCAACAGTGCTGAACTCGTTCGTCTGAAAGTGGCAACCCTTTGACGGACTAAACCGTCTCGGATGGCTCGGCGGTCGCACCGGCGTCCTGGACGCCGATCATAAGCAATCGGTTGATCGCGTTGACGTAGGCCTTTGCAGAAGCGACAACGATATCGGTGTCGGCCCCGCGGCCCGAGTAGACGCTTCCGTCCTTTTCGATGCGGATCGTCACATCTCCCAGCGCGTCGATGCCTTCGGTGACCGCATTCACGGAGAACTCGGTCAGCTCAACATCCATGTCTATGATCGAATCTATGGCCTTGCAGACTGCGTCTACGGGACCGGTTCCAATCTTCTTGGAAGACCGTTCCTCACCATCAGGGCAGACAAGCGTCAGTTCGGCCTCCGGCTCTGTGTCGTTACCGCAGATCACGTGGACCTTGTTGACCC
>JANQIZ010000267.1 GCA_028281895.1 Dehalococcoidia bacterium | reverse complement strand
CGCATGTGCGAGACATAGACCCCGGAGTATTTCGACATCTCTTGCGCTAGAGCGGTGATCTCATCGGTATCGGAGTATCTGCCAGGCTCGTAGACAAGTCCTGTGGACAGGCCAACCGCTCCGCCTTCCATGCCTTCAGCGACCATCGAACGCATCTTGTCGAGCTCATCAGCAGTTGGAAGCCGCTTCTCGACACCGCCCATCGCCGCTCGGCGTACGGTGTGATGCCCGATCAGTGCTGCGACATTTAGTGACGGCGGTTTTCGATCTACCGCTTCAAGGTAGCCGCCGTATCCGTTCCATCCCTCGAATTCGCCGTCGACCTCCTGGATAGCTTGCATCTGGACCTGCGCGGCATCAACAGGCGCTGCACCGAATCCGCAGTTACCAACGATCATCGTCGTGATGCCTTGCAACACGTTGTGGGTAACGTCGGGTTCGGTGAACGCCTGGAAATCGTCGTGACTGTGTACGTCGATGAAGCCAGGCGCTACGGCCAGACCAGAGGCGTCGAGAGATTGCTTCGCGCCCTCAATCGGACTGCCCACATGAGAGATTCGGTCTCCGTCGATGGCAACGTCTGCCTTGAAGCCGGGCGCGCCGGTGCCGTCATAGACGGTGGCGTTGCGAATGACGAGGTCGTGCATAGACTCCTGGACCGATAGCAGAGGGTGAACGGTGCGGAATCTACCACGGATTTCGCCGGACTGACCCGGCGGTCGGCGGGCGTTAGTTGCGGCGTGCTATTCGTCCGCCCTGCCGAAGTCGTCCTCTACGCGAACGATATCGTCCTCCCCGAGATATTCGCCTGTCTGAAGCTCGACTATCTCGAGAGGGTCCACTGATGAGAGGTTCTCGATCCTGTGGACGATGCTGCGCGGCACATCTATCGACTGTCCGCGTCCAAGAGTCTGCTCATTGCCGTCCACGTGGATACGCGCTGTCCCGCGGGCAACTACCCAGTGCTCATCTCGATGACGATGCCACTGCAATGACAGTCGCTTGCCGGGCTGGACGCTGAGGCGCTTGACCTGGAACCCCGGACCCGAAGCGAGGATCTCATACGCGCCCCAGGGCCGTTTCTCCCGCTTGCCTGACGGACTTTGATCGAATTCGATTGGTTTCTCGGTTGGCATCATTGATTCACAGTATCGCGCCGGACATGGTGCGGTCTGGCCATAACAGTCTCAACTGACACCTGTAACGCGTTTAGGTATTCTTCGCCGCATCCCGAGACAGACCGCACCGACCACACATTCGAACGGAATCAGAGATGTCAGAACGTCCCAATGTCCTTTTCATACTTACAGACCAGCAGAGGTATGACTCACTGGCCTGCTACGGGAACGACTGGCTGCAGGTGCCGAACCTGAATACGCTTGCTGACGAAAGCCACGTTTTTGATGCCGCTTATGTGACTCAGCCCGTATGTACGCCAGCGCGTGCATCGATCATGACGGGTCTCTATCCACAGTCAACGGGTCTGCATCGCAATAACATCCCGCTTCCTGAGGATGTTCCAGTGATCAGTGAGATGGCTCCGGATGAGTACTACTGCGCTCACTTTGGCAAGTGGCATCTTGGCAACGACACGATCCGTCAGCGCGGGTTCGATCACTGGGTCAGCGTGGAGGATTTTCATCGCCCGGGATACACGAAGCGCGAGTACCGATACGTCGAGGCGGACTACAACCAGCACCTGCGAGACCATGGCGTTGAGGTGCCTACCTGGAAAGTGTCGTACGAGGGCTGGGTAGCCGGCGCCAACCTGCCTGAAGAGGTTACGCAGGCAGGCTTCCTTGGAAAGGCTGCATCGGAGTTCATCTCCAACTACGCATCAGGCGAGCACTCCGAGCAACCGCTTCTGATGTACCTGAACTTCTTCGAGCCGCACCCGCCGTACACAGGTCCGCTCAATGATCTCTATGACCCTGACGAGTTGCCGGTGGGCCCTGCCTTCCTGAAACGTCCAAACGACGGCTCACTGGTCAACCGTCTGAGAGCCGATCACTACATGGGCGGTGGTCTGAATCCGCTGGGAGAGAAGGGCGGAGATGTGCATGACACAACGACGGAGGAAGGCTGGCGGAAGCTTCGGGCACAGTACTTCGCGAACATCACACTGGTCGACCGCCAGCTTGGCAAGGTGTTCGATGCGCTCAAAGAGAACGGTATGTGGGACAACACGGTCATCGTGTTTACGAGTGAACACGGTGAGATGGCCGGTGACCACGGCATGCTTGAGAAGCGCTCTCTGTACGAACAGGCATCACGAGTTCCGCTCTTGATGCGAATTCCGGGCATGAATGGCGACCAGAAACGTGTCAGCGGGTCGTTCGGGCATGTGGACCTTGTTCCGACGTTGCTGGAGCTTATGGGCCAGGAGATTCCGAGCCACCTTGAAGGCACATCGCGTGTGCCGGTTCTTCAGGGCGAGGAAGGCCTTGAAGACAACGAGGTGTTCGTCCAGTGGAATGGAATGGGCGACCGGAATCTTGGCTCGCCTGCTATCAACCGCATGGTTGCGGTGCCCTGGCGAAGCGTGGTCACAGGTGATCGATGGAAGTTGAACCTGTCGCCAGGCGATCAATGCGAACTTTATGACTTGAACTCAGACCCTGATGAGCTGGAGAATCTGTTTAATCGACCAGAACACCGTGACAGGGTGCGCGAGATGGCGGCGATGATTCGTATCTGGCAGCAGGAGACTGGAGACACGATGCCGCTTCCCACGGTCTAGCACTGGACGATCTTTTGTGCCGGGAACCAGGTGCAGATCCTGGCCAAGAACGGAACATAAGAAGAGCCCTGCCAGCTGGCAGGGCTCTTCTTTTCTAGTCGGTTTGGAGCGGCGAATGGGATTCGAACCCACGACCCTCTGCTTGGGAAGCAGATGCTCTGCCAGCTGAGCTACCGCCGCTCGTTTTCAGTTTGGCTAGACACGATAACTGTTATTCAGACACCCGCGGGTTGTTACGGCCAGAGCTTGCTTAACTAGGAAGCCATGCCAACAACCTAAAGTTCCAGTGCCGGGGTGCATGCCATTCTACCCGAGCGACAGGAGTTCTCTCGGACAATGTAGTGGTATTTGCAGCTGCCTCAGATCACCCAACAGTACGCTGAATCCTGACTCGCTTCGCTACACGACACTTCAATATCTGGCTGAACCAGCAGCCAATTCTGCCCGCTATATGAAGGCGATTGAGCCGTCCGGGTATGTGCGATCTCCTCTGTGCCAGGGAGCGCTATAGGGTCTTGAAGCCATCTCGTCATCGAGGATCTCAATCCCAAGGCCCGGGCCTTCTGGAATTTCGAAGTAACCGTCCACTGGAGCCGCTACCGGAGCCAGCGTGGCTGCTTCTGCTGGTGAAGGGTCTCGATACTCCTGCACTAAGAAGTTGCTCGTGGCCGTATCGAAGTGAAGGTTTGCCCTCGTGGCGAGTGGGCCCATCGGGTTGTGAGGAGCGACGACAAGATCGTGGGCTTCTGCCATGAACGCTATTTTGCGCATCTCAGAGAGTCCACCGACTATGCAGACATCTGGCTGCAGGATGTCTACGCCGCGCTCACGAATCAGATCCCAGAGTTCGTATCGGGTATACAGGCACTCGCCAGTGGCCACAGCGCAAGGCATCTTCTCCCGCAGGCGGCCCATTTCATGGCGATTCTCCATCCTCAGCGGCTCTTCCATGAACCACGGACGGAACTCCATCAAGGCGTCAGTCAGCTCCAGGACACGGGCTGGCTCGAACACTGCAGCATGTGCATCGAAACCCACATCGATGTCGCCACCGACGGCATTTCTGACAGCAGCGAATCTCTCGACCGCGGTGCGCATCGCATCGTTCCACAGCATCTCTCTCCAGTCTGGAGGAAGCGGATTGGTTTTCAGCGCGGTAAATCCCTGATCAACATACTTTTTTGCATCGTCGGCAAGCTCCTGTGCTGAGCTTCCGTGGATGCCGTGGTAAGCCCTGATCCTGTCGCGGATTCGGCCGCCCATAAGCTCATAGACAGGCTTGTCCAGCGCTTTTCCAGTGACGTCCCAGAGAGACTGATCGATCGCTGAGAGCGCGGCCATGCCGGATGATCCGATAGGAAAACGTGCTCCCTGATAGCAGAGCGCCCAGTTCCGCTCAATCTCGGTTGGGTCGCGTCCGATGAGCTGTTCTTCGAAGTACTCTACCCAACGAGGAGAAGCCATATCGGGACCAACATGGTAGATCTCTCCGACACCGTGGATGCCGGCATCGGTGCTGGTCCTTACATAGACCAGGTTTGAGCCACCGTCTCCGGATGCCACCATGCACTCGATCGATGTGATTTTCATGGTCTTTTCTCGATGCTTGAATTGGGTCAGAGAGTTGTGATGTCGACGGTATCGGCGTCATCGACCGGTCAGATCAGAGAAAACCGGGTGAGCCATCCTCGTAAGTTGCGAATCCCCGGTCCCAGTGCTGTGGAGGATTAGCAGCAATTGCTTCGTGGTTCAGGGTCATTCCAATTCCGGGCTGATCGGGCAGTTCGAAGTGTCCGTCGACCGGTATCCACTTTTCGTTTACGAACTCAGACTTCTTCTTACGGTGATCGCCATGCCATTCGAGAATAGAGAAGTTGTTGATCGAAGCGGCGTAGTGAACACCTGCGGCAGTTGAAAGCAGGCCAAGCGGGTTGTGGGGCGCGACCGTCACGTAGTGTGCGTCAGCGATCGCCGCGATCTTTTTCGCTTCCAGCAATCCACCACAGCAGAGCAGATCGGGCTGGATGATGTCGACGGCGTCTGCATTAAGAAGCTCGGTGAACCTGTGAACTCCATAAAGGTTCTCACCGGTGGCCAGCGCAACCCTGAATCGTCGCCTAAGCTCTGCTGTTGATTCAATGAACTCGGCTCGGGCTGGCTCTTCGATGAACATAAGGCGGTATGGCGTAATCACCTCGGCCAACTCGAGCGACTTCGAGACCTCACGGATGGCGACATGCACGTCTACAGCGAGATCCGGACTTTCGCCAATGATGTTTCTGATTCCGGCCATGCGCTCATCTGCTGCCTTCAGAGCTTGCCTCCAGGGGATCTTTCGCCAGTTCGAAGGCAGAGGGCTGGTCTTAAAGGCGGTGTAGCCCTCGTCCATGAGACTGAGAGCGTGTTCCCCAACCTGTTGTGGCGAGTCTCCGTAGATGCCGTGGTAGACCCTCACCCGATCCCTGGTAGCGCCTCCAAGCAGTTTGTAGACGGGGACTGAGGCGGCCTTCCCAGCGATGTCCCATAGCGCGATGTCAAGGGCGGAGAGCGCTGACCAGGCCACCTGGCCAAGTGGAAAGCGCATCGTGTTCTTGGCCCGGCGCATCAGCCATTCAATTCGTGAAGGGTCCTGGCCAACGAACCAGGGCCTCATCTCTTCGATCATGCTGATGACGCTGCGATCAGGTCCGATGGAGTACGCCTCGCCAACGCCGGTTATGTCTTCGTCTGTGCTGACCTCGATAAATATGTTGTTGCGCGAGCCGTCCCACGCATGGAATGTCTCGACTCCCGTGATCTTCATGGAAACCGCCTGAATGGATCGCGTTTTCTTGCTGCCAACATTGCCGGGGCAATTCGAATCACAGGGCAAGATACCGTATAGAAGCGGAAACTACACATGTCGTGCGCAATAGCTCAAACGAGAGCCACTCTTGCCGTTTTTGGGCAGATTTAGTTGACACCAGATGTCGCTTGCGAAAAGATAGCGCGCTACAAGCAGCGTGTGCGCGTATGGATCGCCTCGGCGAGATACGGAAAGTATCCGATCTTCTTGAGTGACGCGACGCTGAGACTTTCAGTAAAGAATGAGGGTGCATATGCGACAGTTGGCGATTATTGGATTGTTTGGGATCTTGGGAGCTATCGCCATAGCGTGTAGCAGCTCAGATCCTGAACCTACAGCAACATCAGCGGCGCAACCGACGGCTACATCGTCGTCAAGCCAGCCGGCGACTGCGACTCCAAGTTCCGGCACTGCGCCGACTGCTACCTCTGCTCCTTCGGGAACTGCTCCTCAGCCAGAGAACCCGCCCGGCACAATTTCGGCAGCTGTGTTCAACATCGCACCAGGTGTCGGACTCGGAAGCTCGCAAGCGCCGGTGGAAGCCATGCAGTACTGGGGAGTCGGTGAAGGCCTCTTCGCTGTTGACGCTGATGGCAACACCGTTAACAAGCTTGCGACAGGCTGGGATCTTGCGAGCGATCTATCAGCGGTAACCATCACGCTGAGGAGCGACGTCAGGTTCCACAGCAGGGATGGCAATGACTTCGGCATGTTCTCAGCCGATGACGTTGTCTTCACCATGAACGACTCTAACGCGAACACCAACCCGACCAGTATTCACGGTCAGGCGGGTGACTTCGCTGCTCTGTTCGGTGAAACCACGAAGATCGATGCCAACACGGTTCGAATTCCATTCGAAACGTTTGACCTCAGGTGGGACGGTAACTTCCTGAATGAACAGGCTCAGGGAACTGCCTTCTTCTCACAGAAGGCGTTCAACGACATGGGCGAGTCGTGGATGAACGAGAACATCGTCTCCACGGGTCCGTTCATGGTTGAAGAGTGGGTACAGGACGACAGAGCGGTTCTAAAGAAGGTGGACTACGACCACTGGTTCAAGAACGCCAACATAGAGACGCTGAGGTTCATCGAAGTTCCTGAGCCTTCAACTCGTGTGGCTTTGCTGCGCACAGGTGAAGTTGACATCGCTGACCAGGTTCCTTTGAAGGACATCAAGGTTCTTGCGGATGACGGCTTCGCTGCTGAGTCTGTTACCAGGGCTGGCCGAGTGCACCAGGTCATCTTCTCCGGAAACTACTGGGAGGAGAACCACGCTGCCACTGGTGAGCCTTTGAACAGGACCGGCTCCGGTTACTGTGTGCATGACCTGCCATGGGTAGGCTGCAACATCGAAGGCAAGCAGCCAGGCGACATGGAAGAGGCGCGAGACGTTCGATGGGCATTGTCGAAGGCTATCGACCGTGACCTGATCGTCGAGACGATCCTCGATGGATTCGGTGCCCCCGCCTCTCTCGAGTACGTCGACACCACTGCTGCCTACTTCCAGGACCGCTGGCTCATCCCGTATGACCCGGATGGTGCTCTGGAGCACATGAATAACACCGCGTGGCCTGATGCCAAGTTCCCGATCGGTATCTGGACCGGTGGTGAGCTTGGTGGCTCAAGCGGTACTAACGCCGAGATCAATGACGCGGTTGCCGGTATGTGGAAGGCTCTCTGGCCTGACATGGACGTTCAGGTCTTCAAGTCCGCATACTCGATCATCCGCCCAAGCCTTGTCGGTCGCACCAACACCATTCCATACGGTGGTGACTGTGACGAAGGCGCTACGACCATTCCGTTTGACTGGCCTCACGGCTTGACCGAAACCAGCTTCACACGAGGCGGCTTCGGATGCGGTATCGAGATCCCGAGGATCGCAGAAGCGTTCACCGCGGTTTCGAATGAGACCGACCTTCAGGCTCGGATTCAGTTGAACACCGACCTGGTCGATTACCTGTATGACCAGCAGATCTTTGCCGGTACGGTGCAGGTCCCGACCTTCGTCGTTTACAACCCGAACTCGATTGCGGAGTGGGAGGGGACACCATCCTCATTCACGACGATGAACGAGTTTGAGGCGATCGTCCTCGCTCGCTGAACACGGACCGATCACTGCGCGGCCACCGGGGCACTAAGTCCGGTGGCCGCGCACAGCGACGCGTTGTGTCAGGCTTGCACGCGGAATGCTGTAGCGCTTTGCGCTTCTTCTAGGAGAACTGGATTTGGCCAGATACATGGCACAACGGCTGGCGTTCGGCGTCCTCTCGCTGGTTGCCGCAACGTTGATCGTGTTCGTGCTTTCCAGGGCGCAGGGCGATCCATTACTCCTCTACGCAAAGCCCGGTGGCTACGGCGTCTCTGAAGAGCAGATTGAGGCGCTCACTAAGAAGCTGGCTCTGGACCGGCCGTTGGTTGTCCAGTACTTCATCTGGCTCGGTCGTGTGGTTCAGGGAGACTTCGGGCAGACGATTCTTGCTGAGCGAGATGTTCGCACAGTGGTCTTCGAGAAACTCGGAGCATCTATGCAACTGGCATTGATGGGCTGGGTCTTCGCGACACTCGTAGGAGTTCCATTAGGGGTGCTTTCCGCAGTTAAGCGCGGCTCCATTTGGGACTATGTCGGGCGGGTATTCGCTCTGTTCGGCCAGGCAACCCCGGTATTCTTCATTGGCATTCTTGGCATCCTGTTTTTTGCCGTGATTCTGGGCTGGTTACCCGCGGGATCCAGGCCAGTTCATGAACCGTTCTGGCCAGCTCAGTTCAAGGCGCTCATTCTTCCAACCATTGCGCTTGGCTGGCTGCCCGCGGCCACCTATTTGCGCTTAACGCGCTCATCGATGCTCGAAGTGCTGGATTCTGAGTACATCAAGCTGGCCAAGGCCAAAGGTGTCACATCCAACTGGGTGATATGGAAGCACGCATTTCGTAACGCCCTGATTGCGCCCATCACGGTCTCCGCGCTCATCATGATTGGATTCCTTGAGGGGTCAGTCATCGTAGAGGCTGTGTTCGCCTGGCCCGGTATTGGCCGGTTAGCGGTCGATTCGATACAGAACAACGACTTTCCACTACTCACCGGTGTCATATTCTTCTTTGCGATTCTGTATGTGTTCGGCAGTTTGATAGCCGACCTCACATACTCCCTCATTGACCCGAGAATCAGGTACAGCTAGCTATGGCCTCAGAGGGAAAAGCCCTGCCAGGAGATGTAGCCGCTGACAGCACACTCGCGTCTGAACGCGGCTCTCGTCTTGTGAAGCAGAGCCTTGGGCAGCAGACCTGGTACGTGCTCCGGCGATGGCCCGTCCTGCCCCTGTTAGTGCTTTCGGTATTTGTCCTGATGGCGATCTTCGCCAACCTGATTGCTCCGGAAGAGCCATGGCGCACGAACTTACGCGGCCGTGCAGCGGCTCCGTTCTGGGACACCGCCTACTACGACAACAATCCCAAGCTGGAGCAGACATACATTCTTGGTGGCGATCATGTTGGCAGAGACGTACTCAGCCGGTTGATCCATGGCACTCGGATAACCCTGGTCATCGCCACACTTTCACTTGCGGGTGGAGTAATCGTTGGCACGACACTCGGGCTAATCGCCGGGTACTTCGGCAGCTGGGTCGACGAGTCGATATCGCGCATTGTCGACGTGTGGAACGCGTTGCCGTTCCTGTTAATAGCTATCCTCGTGGCAATAACATTTGGGCAGAGCGTTACGAACGTAGTGATCTTGCTCGCGCTCGCTGCATGGGGCGGAGTGGTGCGTAACGTCCGCGCCGAGGTCCTGTCATTAAGAACGCGTGAGTATGTTGATTCGTCGCGCGTATCTGGAGCTTCCACTCTCCGAATTCTTGTGCGGCATATGCTGCCAGGCGTGATAAATACAGTCGTAGTTCTTGCGACTCTTCGTGTCGGAGGCCTGATTCTTGCTGAGGCAGGGCTCAGCTACCTTGGCGCGGGCGTTCCTTCGAGCAGTGTCACCTGGGGAGTGATGGTCAGTGAAGGCCGTCCGTGGTTGAGCACCGCCTGGTGGATTGCAGTATTCCCTGGATTAGCGATTCTGCTCGTCGTTATGTCGATCAACTTCGTGGGCGACTGGCTGCGGGACCGCTTTGACCCAAGGCTTCGACAGCTCTAGCAGCTCACAGATCCCAGGTCTGAGATCAGGCTTTCTCAGATGTAGCTAGTTCTGGCAGTCGCGTAGATACGCCGCAGCAGAGGCTATCCGGCTCCTGGTGTTTCTGGACCACTGATCGGCCGATCAGCTGAGTCAGCCGAACTGTCGGAATCCTTCGCATCCTCGATCAGTGTGCCTGACCATATAGGCACTCCGGTTCGGCGCGCGCTACGAGCGATGACTGTGCCAGCGATTGGCGCTGTGAATGCGAAGAAGACCAGGCCGGCGATGGCCCTCGCATCAGTCGCCACCTCATGGAAGAAGATGGCTACAGCGGTGAACACCAGTCCAGCGCCGAATGTCACAGCCTTGGTTGAGGCAGATAGCCGCGTCAGCAGATCAGGCAACCGCAGCAGACTGAACCCTGCGAGGAAGAGGAAGAGCGATCCGATCACAAGAACGGCTCCTGCGAAGACATCAGTCATGACGGTTCTGAACCTCCAGGAACACTGAAAAAGCCACGGTGCCAAGGAACGCTACGAGCGCGACGACAAGGCCCACATCCACGAGAATGCTCTCGCGCCGTTCGATCGCAACAGCGCCAACCACTCCTACGACTATTGCCGCAAGAACATCGAGAGCTACGATCCTGTCATGCAGGCTTGGTCCCCTGACAAGCCTCACCATCGTGGCGATGCCAGCCAGTGATAGCAGCACGAATGCTGTTGTGACCGCAACATCGAGGAATTCTGAAGAGCTGCTCATCGCATCACATCCAGGAGGCGTCGCTCGAAGCCTCTCTTGATCGCCGTCGCAACCTCTTCCGGCGTGGAATCTCCGATATCGACCAGGTGGACGTACAGCGTGCGCCTGTCATCCGACACATCTATCGACGTCGAGCCCGGCGTAAGCGTGATGAGATTCGCCAGCGCAGTGATTTCCAAATCGGTTCTCGCGCTCAATGGAACAGCGATGATCGCGGGTCGCAGTCTGCTTGTAGGCATGAGTAGATCAACTGTGACCCGCAGGTTGGCCAGCACGAGCTCGTAGGCGAAGAAGGAGACCAGCGAAACTGTGCGCAGCAGCTTGCGCGCATAGCCGGGCCGGCCGGTGACTTTGGTCGTGATAGCAAGTACGCCGTAGCCAACCAGGAATCCGATCAGGATGTTTACGAAGCTGAATGCGCCGGTCACCATGACCCAGGCGAGTGTGAGAACAAGGTTTATCAGGAAACCGTTCATCTCGATGCTCCTAGAACTGCGTCTACATAGCCCGATCGGTCTATTAGCGAGTCTGCAGCGGTGGTGGCGATCTCCAGAACCGGCTGGGCAACGAATCCAAGGACGACGCTAAGGCCGATCAGCAGAATGATAGGACCCATCATGAGCGCCTGCTCGATTGGTCTGAGCTCGCGAAGTGATGGCACGGACCTGGGAGCGTTTTCCGGGAGAGGCCGCCAGAATGCCGAGTTCCATATCTTGACCATTGAGTACATGGTGAAGAGGCTTACGCCGAGCGATACGCCAATGATTGCGTAGTCTTCTGCATCAATACCGGCGCGCACCAACGCGAGCTTGCTGATGAATCCGGATGACGGAGGTAATCCAGCCAGCGAGAGCGCGGCGATTGCAAAGAGTCCAGCTAGGAAAGGTCTGGACCGGTATATGCCTCCCATGCGAGACAGCGATTCCGTGCCCGAGTAGTGGGCAAGAACGCCTCCAACCAGGAAGAGCGATGTCTTCACCAGCATGTTGTGGGCCATGAAGAGAATCGCTCCGGCAATTGCAGCCGGTGTGAAGATGCTGAGTCCCATCAGCATGTAGCCGATCTGGCTGACAATGTGGAATGAGAGCAGCCGCCGATAGTCGTACTGAGCGACGGCCCCGATGACTCCGATGACCATCGTGAACCCGGCGATCACCATTATCAGCGTGTGCGTGAAGTCCACGTCGTTCCAGAAGATCAGTGTGAACACTCTGAGCAGGGCATACACGCCAACCTTGGTCAGCAGGCCGGAGAAGAGTGCCGTCACCTCTATCGAGGGCGTGTGATACGAGGCAGGAAGCCAGAAGAAGAGCGGAAATGCAGCCGACTTCAGGCCGAATGACACGATAAAGAACATCGCCGTTACGGTGACGAGACCCTGGTTGTCGACCTCACCGATCTTGACGGATATATCCGCCATGTTGAGGGTGCCGGTGATGGCATAGAGGATGCCGACTCCCGCCAGGAAGAAGGCGGATGAGACCAGGTTTATCGCAACGTACTTGACCGATCCCTCGATTCGCCTCCTGCCTCCGCCAAGCGCGAGCAGCACGAACGATGCGATGAGCATCAGCTCAAACCAGACGAAGAGGTTGAACATGTCGCCGGTCAGGAACGCTCCAGCGACGCCAGCGAGCATCAGATTGACTGCGGAGTAGTGCCCGAACCTGATATTGCGCTCGTGTAGAACAGCGAACGAGTAGATGATGGCCGCCAGCGAGACAAGACCAGCGACGGTCAGCATGAAGGCGCTGAAATGGTCCGCAACCAGGACGATGCCAAAGGGTGCCGGCCATGCTCCCAATGTCATTGCTTGAATGCCATCGTTCTCCGCTACGATCAGCAGCCACAGACCTGAGATAGCTATGGTCAGTGGGCCAACCAGGCTCAATGACCGCTGGGCTGGCATGCTGTTGCGAAGCAGAAGACCAGTAAGTGCGGAAAGCATCGGCAGGATGATCGGAGCAACCAGGAGAAAACTCACGCTGTGCCTCGCTCTCCATCTTCCACCACCACATCACTCGACTGCTCTACAGGCACTTCAAGCAGATCGGTCGAGATCATCGACTCAAGGTCATCCGATCCCATCTCGCGGTACGCCCTGTACGCCAGCGCGATGAAGAAAGCCAGCACGCCGAATCCAATGACGATCGCAGTCAGCACAAGCGCCTGAGGAGTTGGATCTGAAGCCACTTCAGGCAACTCGGTGGCGCCGCTGGAGACGACTGGAGCGCCGCCGCGTGAGAGTCCGGCAACAGTGAACACGAGCAGGTTGGTCGCGTTCGTAACGAGCCCGAGCCCGACGATCAAG
>JANQIZ010000235.1 GCA_028281895.1 Dehalococcoidia bacterium | reverse complement strand
GGGTCAAGGAAGGAGCTTCGTAAAGCTTTGGCATTCTGTTCACCTCCCCTCTGTTTGCCACTTGCCGTCTGTATTCAGACGACCTGGGTTGAATCGATACATATCACCGGTCGCTAACCGGCACGTTTTGGTCCGGGCGGGCGCTGGCCCACCTGTTTCTTGATCTAAGATCGAGAAGTTACGGCCCTTCGCTTATCGTCAGCTGGCGATACCGGAGTTCGCACGTTCTGCCAATCGCATCCGCAAAAGGCTATGGCCCTTGGGATGCCTGTGGCTGAAGCCCGAAACCAGCTCCAGATCCAACTGACTCTCAACCGCAAGCCTCTCGTAGAAGTCGTACGGCTGCATAAAGCGAATCTGACGATAATCGGACCTGTGTTTGTCCGATAGGCCAAAGGTAGCAATGACGATGGACCCTTCGGTCAACAACTCCGGCAGCCCGTGGATCGCCTCGGCCACTGACTCGGGAGGCACATCAGTGAACACACCCCAGAACATCACGTGAGTGAACTCGACCCCTGCCAGCCGATCGAAGCTGAAGTTCGATGTGTGGATCAGATTAGGACGGCGATCAAGCAGGCCATCGCTCTCAAGAATCTCTCTGCCTGAGTTCAGCATCCCCCCTGAAAGCTCTGTGCCCCAGTAGTTGCCTGGCTCAAGGTACGGAATTATCTTGCGGCCTCCGCGAAGCGACCCGCAGCCCACGTCCAGAACCGTGCTCTGGGGAGTCAGTTCATGCTCCTTCAGCACCTGCAGCTGGAACTCTCCGATCTCGTCCCACATGCCTCCTACAGCCTCGCGCGGGTCGACCTTTGATCGAGAGTCCATCACATTCCGCTGGTATTCAGAGTATGGCTTGCGGAACGTGCGGACGCGCCACGCGGCATTCTGCGCCATCGCCCGAGATCGGTGGAGGATTCGCCCAATGTTCATGCGTCAGCTCCGGCGCGCGCTCGCTCCGAAGTGGCCGTTGATGAGATCCCTGCCGCCACCTTGGCATCTCCTCCGCAGATCAATCGCTCTACGATATAGCTCTGCTCTTCTGCTGAGAACAGAGCCTTGAACTTCAGTTGCCGCGTGTCATTCAGCGGCTTGTGAACGTTCGACATGTACTCATGGCCGTCCCGCCATCCGAGAACTCCAGACACGTCTGTGTGATAGTCGAGCATCCCTTCTTCGAAGTCCACGCTCATGAACTCGCACACTCTGGACAGCACGGTGCTCGGCGACTCGATCAGATTCTCATAGCTCACCAGCAGGTGCATCGGAGAATCCGCATAACTTGCAGAGGTAGCGATATCTCGGTTCCAGAGCGAAATCATCTCTTCGATCGACCGGCTGCCCCAGTGCTCAGGGTTCTTTCGTGATGCATCAAGCTGAGAAGCTACAACATCACGGCCATCGCGCACGATGTGTATGAACCTTGCCCCGGTAATGCTGTTCGCGATCACTGGAATGAAGTCGATGTGATGCGGAGTCTTCTCCACCCAGATCGACTTGCCCTGTTCAATAGTCTCGGCATCGAGCACACGCTGGAACGCCGCGACGTGATGCCTGAAGAGCGCCGAACGCTTTGGGAACTCATCGATCAGATCGCTTCGTCCGATATTCGACAGTACTTTTTCGAAGATCTTCCTTGCAACATCTCGCCTGACCAGTCGCGCCCATCTGAATCGCCTGCCCTTGAGCGGCATCTCGCAGAAGTAGTGCGTCTCTGGGAACGAGTGCACCTTCGAGTGCGAGGCCAGCATCGCCTGCAGAAGTGTCGAACCCGACCTTGCGCTGCCGACGATGAAGTATCGGCCGGTGATCCCTGAATCTCGCACAGCGCTCAATCCGACGCTCCCACTGAGGTCGCTGCCGCAGCCTGAATGTTCGGGTAGCGATGCAGCAGCCAGTCATCGACTACAAGGCTCCAGAAGAGCCTGGCCGCCTGGGATTCGTCACCAGCGAGATAGTTCCGATACCGCCCGGCAACCTGTGAAGCGTCGATCACCTTGCGCCGCTGCAGCTCTGAATTCTCGCAGTTTGCCAGGAACCGCTTGCTCTCCTCGTGCCATCCTCGTGCGAACAGCCCTGTCATCGCGGCATATGGCTGCCGCGTCATTAGCCCCGGAGTCAGGACGTCGGCAAGTGCGGCCTTCATCAGCTCCTTGCCCGGGCGGCCATGCGCCAGTCTCACATCAGGAGGAATGAGCGAGAGGTATTCGACGATTCTCAGGTCCCAGAGCGGGTGTCCCGGCTCCATCCCGAAGCTGGCAGCCCGGTGATCCCAGAGTATGTGGAACGGGTGCGAGCCTCGGCCGGAGAAGTAGTCGCGCTCAAGGTATGAAGTGCCAAGCGTCGCCTCCAGCCTCCGCTGCAGATCGGTTCGTCGCACGAAGTCATGATCGACCCACTGAGGAATCGTCGTCCTGTACCTGCTCATCAATCTGCGGACGAACCCAGGCGCAAGGTGCTGCTTCAGGTATCTCCTGGCCATCGACCTGTACTGTGGCGTACCGTTCTTGAGATCACGGTAGATAGAACGGAATCGAAGCCCTTTGAGCCAATCACGCAGATAGAGCATGTAGCCGGCTGCGAAGCCCTCATCGCCGCCTTCACCCGTCAGCACTACCCGCGATCCGTCGGCAGCGGCTACTCTGACCGCTTCCTGGTTCAGATGCTCGAACGGCACCAGGAACGGCTCGTCCCGGGTTTCAGCGAGCGAATCCTGCTTGAGCGCCCACAGGTCATACGCATCGATGGTCGTCAGCGAAATGCCATAGGTGTCACATATCTCCCGTGCGAACGGCTCTTCGTCGAATTCTGGGTTCGACTGCCGGAAGTAGTAGGCCTTGAGCTCACGCCCAGTATCAGCAGCTCCAGCAACGCACGCCACCGAGCCTGAATCCAGGCCTCCGCTAAGGAGAATGGCTGCAGGACCTTCGCCTCTCAGCCGGTCTGTGACCGATCGGAAGAAGCGATCGCGAAACTCCCCGGCATACTCGCGAAGATCGCTGTGCACGATAAGACTGTTGTCTCTCATGTCCCAGAATCGGGAGGTCGACACTCCGCTGCCGACGCGTGCGTGCAGTGAGAAGCCGCCCTTCAGACGCTTGACGTGCTTGTACAGCGTGGATTCGCCGTAGCGAGCAGCGCCGCTGAGATAAAGGCCCAGCATCTCCTCGTCCAGCTCTGTCGAGACGCCCGGAGCGGCGAAGAGTTGCTTGATCTCAGTGGCGAAGTACAGAACGCCGTCTGCAACGGCGTAGGAGAACATGCGAGGGCCGATGGGATCGCGAGCGCACAAGAGCGTCCGCTCAACGGTGTCATATACGGCGAAAGAGTAGTCGCCGGTCAGATGGGAGGTAGCCGAGTCGCCCCATCTCCCGACCGCAGCCAGCAGCACGTCGGCATCGTGAATCGTGAGCGCAGGGTCCAGGCCAAGCTCCCTGCACAGCGCATCGTAGTCATCGAGCCGTCCATCGAAAACCGCCAGTCTGCGTCCGGATTCGGACCTGGCGATCTGAGCAGGTGACCCGATCGGGCTGGTAGCAGGCATCCCAACCTGGATTAGCCCGGCGTTCCCGATCACTTCGATATCGGGATCTCCGGCTCCCCTGTGAAGGACAGGCGCGGCCATCGCAGAGATCACATTCGGGGCCAGGGGCTGTCCATCTAGCCGGAAAGCTCCGGCGATCGCGGTCATTTCTGTCCCCGGCCGGGAGCTCCAGCTTCCGCTTCAGGGGCATCCGCCTGGGTGAACGTGCCGAACACCTCTCGGACATTGGGCGAGTCGTTGATCACTTCGCCGCCGTACTCAACCCAGGAATGGGCGTCGATGCCCTTCTCGGTGCGCCGCGCGCCGAACTTGAGATCAGGCTTTAACCCGCGGCTGCTCATCCACATGCTCAGCGCAACAGAGCGCTGGTAGCAGCGCGCCCATGGAAACGGGACTCGAGAGACCCGGTTTATCCAGAGAGCGGCCCGTTCGTAGTTGAAATCCTGCGCAGACAGCGAGTCATCGGATGGCGCTGCGCTATCGATCCGGTTTCGGACCGAGCGAGTGGGCTCGCGCTTGATAAAGATGATCCAGGCAGACCTGATCAGGTAAGCGTAGGCCCGGAGCGCAACAACGAAATCGACGGGCCGAAGGGAGAGGGACCGCTTAAGCCTTCTCAACACGGGTGATTAGCCCTTCCGCTTCAAGCTCGTCGAGGAACGGCGTCACATGCCCGACTAGCTCCGACTCGGAAACGTCGTACTTCTCAATAATGTCTGAGAGTATCGAACCCAGGCTCGCGCCCTTCTTGGACATGACCCAGATCAGCGCGCCGATCTCGTTCAGGCCGAAGTACTGGCCTGACTTCATGTCCAGGAGAACGACTTCCTCGTCCAGAACCTGGAATAGCACTTCATCTGACGACTCGACATAGGTCGATGCGAGACTCTCAAATGCCATGGTGTTCATCAAGAAGCTTCCTGACCCGGCTTGGCGGGCCGCTCGCTCAGACTCTTTGGCCTGATGATCGAAGTATGTATGACGGCAAATGTGTTAGCCAGATACCAACTGGTCAGCAGCGCGACCTCAACGGCTCCCGGAGTCCTCAGCAGCGCCATTCTAACTGCAAGCGGCCATAGATGCTGAACGAGCGCGAATCTACCGCGTCTGTCCAGATTGACCATCTGGCTCATAGAGAGACTTGAGCCACCTGTCCACTGAGAGGTCCTCGTACAGGCGGTCGGGACGCAGAATGGAGCGAGCGGCGAACTTGGCGGTGACTCCCATGCGCTTGAGGTTCTGAACCACAAGATCCTTGCTGGTAACTGCTTCACCGGGCCGTGACCGGTACTCGAGTTGTGATCGGCTCAGGAATATCCGCCGCAGCATCGATGCCGGCAGCTTCCACGCGCTCGTAGTACCAGCGCCGCCAAGGTCTTTGGCGAGCCAGTCCTTGCCGAGCACCCGATCGCGCACCATCGTGGCCGCCATGTGAACGCTGAAGCGCTCCGGAGTCAACATCTCGATCACGTCTTCGGGCACTGGAGCCAGCAACAGGCCCCTGGCCATAAAGAGAGAGCCAAACACAACTCCGCGCAGATCAGCGAACTCACCTCCTGGCTTGAAGGCGTCCCAGTCGATCTCATCCGAGTACTTCCGGACAACCTCGGCTACATCGCATAGCTGGCCGAGAGCGGAGTAGCTGTAGAAACGCCTGTCCTTCATGAAATTGACCGTTTGCGCCACGAGCAGCGCAGTCGGATCAAGCGTCAGGTGAGCTACGCCATTCGTCTCATGAGGAACCGTTCGCTCCCAGATGGTGTTGATATCGAATCGAATCGGGCTGTCGGTGGCTACAAGATGGGTGTGGATCTCCACCACCACAGGGCTGCCTGGTCTGGCGAGAGCCGCAAGCTGCCGGTCGATGACCCGCATCCTCTCCTGCTCTTCTTCATCAACACCCGGACGGAACCCGATGTCTCGCAACAGCTTGTCGGCATCGAGCGCTCGATCGGTCCTGACGATGATGTCGACATCACCCATCGGCCTGAGACCTCGATCGTCATCGTAGATCTCTGGCACGAGCGCGGCGCCCTTCATGAGAATCGCCTCTATACCGTTGTCCTTGAAGAGCTGCAGAACGCCTGAAAGCTCCCGCTCGAAGAACATCTGCCGCGCTGTGTTGCGGATGTAGTTGGATCGCAACACATCCATCGCGGCTGGAGGGACGTGGGCCTCGAACGCTGGAGTTGAAAGATGTCGGTAAGCCAGTCCCCGCAACTTATGCCACTCAGCGGACTCAACTACCCGGTTCCAGTCGATGGGCTGGTGGGTGATGCTGTGCAGCAGATGAAAGGCCTGTTCGTCCAGGTCTTTACGCGCCATTGCGAGGAGAGCGAGATCCTCGAGCGACAGCTTGAGGCCCATCGGCTCAGGCCATTTCATCTCACCGGCGCTAACATGAGCAGCCGCGACCGGATGCTCCTCTTCGTCGCTATCTGTAGATATGACCGGGACTGACGTCGGAGCGTGCGCCCTGGATGGCTGCTCCTCGATTGGAGCCCCTTCCAGCACGTCCACCAGGTCGCTCATGCTCATCACTTTGAGCTTTCCTGCGTCCCTCATTCTCGCTACGTGTGCGAGAGCCCTATCCAGCCCCCGGCCCAGCGGCTCCAGGTTGGATGCGAGGTTGAACGGGTGGAACCACAGGTGGAAGATGCCGTTCTTCTCGATCGCCTTGTCCACCCCGCGCCTGATCTTCGCCTCGCGAACCCAGATAGGCAGTCGGCGGCCCCAGTCACGCAGGCTCGGCTCACTGTGCGGATAGTAGTAGCTGGCCGGTATGTTCCACAGGCCATCGTCCTTATCCGGGTAGACGACGGGAGGAGCTATCGGCAGGAAGTTATCGATCTTGTGGGCGATGCTGAAGAGAACGCGCCCGTAGTCGTCATACCAGCGGCGAAGATTGCCGCGATACGACTCAAAGCCGTGCTCGACGAGCGTACGCTGCAGGCCGATCTTGTTGCGCGGGTACACGAAGGAGCGCAGATTGATCCCATTCTGGCTGGCGATCCTGGTGCACTCCGACAGATCGGAGTCGAACGCCTCTTTGGTGCAGCCGGGATCGCCGACAGTGATATGCGAAAAGGTGTGTGAGCCGATCTCCTGCGGAACCTTGCATGCCCTGACCCGTTCCAAAAGGTCAGGTCCGTACCAGATCGGATCGTCCTTGACACTCGAAGCCGGGTCCTGGTCAAACCAGTCGCCTTCAAACCACTCATACTGTGGCCGCACGATGCCAGGGTGCTTTCCGCCTTCACTTGAGCACGAGTCGAGCATCAGGTGGCCGATAAAGGCCCAGGTCGACCTGATCTCGTACTTCTCCATCAGGTGAACAAGGAAATCGACCGCTTCACGCACCCGATCGTAGGCATAACGGTGGCTCTCAACCTGGTGATTGTGGAGCATGCCCCACGCCATCTCGGTGTCGATCGACATGGTGAAGACGCCGGAATCGAGCGTAGGAACCTCTGCTGACGATTCTTGCTGTACGGCCACTTCGACATCGCGTTCTGGAGTAAGTGTCACTGCGCCACCATTTCGCCGTAGACCTGGCTAAGCCGGTCGACGGCCACCTCTATCTTGAACTCAGCCTGCGCACGCTCCCTGGCGCCTGCTGAAACCTTCTCACGTAGCTGCGAATCCCTGCAGAGTCTCAGGAGACCGTCTGCCACCGAGTCACTGGACCCTGGTTCCACCAGCAGCCCGCTTTCGCCATCTATAACTATCTCAGATAAGGGCGCACGGTCCGTTACCACGCAGGGCTTGCCTGCGAAACAGGCCTCGAGCAGGGCCACTCCGAATCCTTCGAACAGCGACGGGAACGCGAAGATGTCCGCAGCGCCAAGCAGCTGGCGCACGTCTTGCCTGCGACCCAGGAATCGAACCGAGTCCGCAACACCAAGCTCTTCGACCAGTTCCTTAAGAGACTGCTCCAGCGGGCCTTCACCCGCTATCACAAGCCGGGCTTTCGGGAACTCCTCAAGCAGTTGCGGCATCGCCTCAATCAGGTAACGCTGCCCTTTCTGCGCCACCAGGCGGCCGACATTCAGAATCAGCGGAAAAGCATCGGCGTCGCCAAACGTGTCACGCAGTAGCTGCTCTCTGAATTCTCGGTTGTCGGCCTCATCTACCGCTACAGCATCGATTGGAAGGCCGCGATAGATGGTGTCGATGCTCTCAGACTTCAATTTGAAGCCTCGAATAGCAGAGTCCTTCACGTACTTAGAGATCGCGATGTATCGATCATGCAGTCGCCGAAGCACGAACTTCCGCCACATGTTGACGATCGTCAGCTTCCGGCGGTTCACATACGGGTTGTCCTGCAGCCACACATCCGCGTCCGCATAGGAGATGTTGGTCAGCGTGGCCAGGACGCGTCGGCGGGCGATCTTGCCAGCTATCGCCCCGTAGAGCTCTCCCATCACATTGCTGCCATGCACGATGTCGATATCCAGCTCTTTGATCAGCCGGACCAGCATCCGAATCCGCTTGAAGAAACCGAGCTTGCCTGTGGCGACGACCGAGTGAATAGTGGCGCCGGCAGCTTCAAGGTCTCCCGCCAGTTCGGTTCTCGGGAACAGGTGGGCGACGTGACTCTCGAACCTCTCCGGATCCAGATGCTTCACGTTCAGATACATCTGGTATTCAGCCCCGTCCTTTTCCAGGCCGGGAATGACGTGCAGGATCTTGATCCGTCGTTTTGCCATTTGCTGCTCTTGCGTCGTGCGGTTGAGCATCCGCCACTGACGCACTGTTCCAAGGATAATGCCCGGCTCGCTCTTCGAATAAAGCTTGTGCCACACCGAGTCGGGTGAATTCCAGAGCGATCGCGCCGATTGGGCGCGCAGACGCCCGCAAAGAACAAAGGTATTGCAGTACGAGGGATGCCCGATGCGGGTAGTTCCCTCAGTTGGAATAAGAGTAGACACGCCAGTAGCGCCGCGCCTGGCAGTTCTTCAAGCGGCGCGCCGGGCGATAGGGAAGAGTGGCGCTGTCCATATTCGGACTGCGCATCAGAGGACGCCGGGCTAGCGTTATTTGCGCCGTGGAAGGGTCGGCGGTTCGCCGAGTCCTTCGAACTTGCTGCGGGTGCGGAAGACCAGCTTCTTCACCCAGATCGCCTTGCTGGACGACCACAGTCGCTTGATCAGGTTCTTCTTCGGGGCTGGCTCTGCATACATCGGAACCATGACACGCCTCGTTCCTGGACTGATCATCAGTCCTGTACCGGCTCATCTGCAGAACGGCACTCATCGAGCGCGCTCAACAGATCGCTGGTGATGTTGGTGTTTCCGGCTATCAATCCGTTGATCTTGAGCCTGTGATTCTCAAATCCGATTGGCTCTCCGTTCAGATCGACCACCGTTCCGCCAGCAGCTTTGATCAGGATGATCCCCGCAGCTATGTCCCACATGTTCTTGGGAGCCAGCGAAACGGTGCCAGAAGCGAGGCCGCCAGACACAAGCGCCAGTTTGTAGGCGATGGAGCCTACATTGGAGCGCTGAAACAGCGATTCCTCGAAGATGTCCCAGTCACCGCGCTTCACCTCGGATCGCGATGCCAGGATCGTCGATTCCGGTGCCAGGCCTGATCTTTGCAGGACGCCTGTGGATTCACCGGCGCAATCGGAAGTTGCATCGCAGATGTGATCGAAGAAGACCTGCCCGGCCAGAGGTGACAACACGCCTGCAGCCACTGGCTGGGA
>JANQIZ010000167.1 GCA_028281895.1 Dehalococcoidia bacterium | reverse complement strand
TCCAGAACTCGTGGGTCATCGATGAGCTGGAGCAGAACGATCTCATCGTCGTCGACCTGTTCGGCAAGGTGTTCAACGGCACCTTCGCAGGCGACAACCTGGCGACGGCCATCAAGTCGAGGTCAGGGACAGGCATGGTGATCGACGGCGGAATCCGTGACACGCAGCGAATCATGAAGATGGACGACTTCAACGCCTTCGTCCGCGGCCTTGATCCCAGCGCCATCCTCGATGTCAGCATGCCGGAGATCAACGGCGTCACCCGCATTGGCGAGGCGACCTGTGTTCCGGGTGACGTGGTGCTCGGCACGCTCACAGGCGTCGTGTTCATTCCGCCTCATCTTGCCCAGACCGTTGTTGAGCGGTCGGAAGAGGTGCGTCTCAAAGACGAGTTCGGACAGCAGCGCATCCGTGAAGGTGTCTACACGCCGGGCGAGGTCGACCGCGAGTACTCGGAAGAGATGAACAAAGACTTCGAGCAGTGGAAAGAGAACCGCCTCAAGTCATAGCCGGGCGTTGATGAAGGGAGACAGGCGAATGGAGTACGTCCAGTTCGGAAGGACGGGTGTGAACATCAGCCGGCTGGTGCTTGGCTGCATGATGTTTGGCAGCAGAACGTCGCCGGAAGACTCCTACACCATCATCGACAGGGCGATAGATGCCGGCATCAACATCCTTGACACGGCGAATGTCTACTCGGGGCAGGGCGGGAGCGAAGTGGTTGTCGGCGAGGCGTTGAAGCGCAATGGAAAGCGCAACTCCGTCATTCTCGCCACCAAGGTCAATGGCCGCATGTCCGACGACCCGAACGCGCTCGGCAACTCCCGGCTGCACATCATCGAGCAGTGCGAAGCCAGCCTCAAGCGTCTGCAAGTCGACCATGTCGATCTGTACCAGTTTCACAGGCCTTCGCGGCATATAGCGATCGATGAGTCGCTGCGGGCGATGGACGATCTCGTTCGTTCAGGCAAAGTTCGGTACATCGGTACTTCCAACTTCGGATCGTGGCAGGTGGTCGAGTCGCTGTGGGTCTCGAAGGAGCTGGGCCTCAACCGCTTCGTGTCCGACCAGTCTCCATACAACATGGCAGACCGCCGGATAGAGCGCGAGCACCTGCCGATGTGCCAGACATACGGACTTGCCCAGATACCGTGGAGCCCGCTGGCAGGAGGCGGTCTCACAGGCAAATACGGCCGGGCGGAATCGCAGGCTGCAGGGACCCGTTATGGTGACGAGACTGATCCTGGAAAGCTGCGCAGGTTTAGCGGCGGTGTGCTCGACATCGTGGACGCGCTCAGGCCGATCGCCGAGGCGAAGGGCTGCACGATTTCACAGATTGCGCTGGCGTGGCTCATGTCGCGGCCTGGCGTCACCGCGCCTCTTGTTGGCCCGCGCACGCTGGAGCAGTTCGAAGACAACCTCGGCGCGTTGAACGTAGAGATTGGCGATGAAGTCGACACCGCGCTCGATCCCATCGTCCCGCCCGGCGAGCATGTTGCCGAGTACTACGAAGCGAGCTTCGGGCCGAACCTGCACCGCTGGTAGCGGCGAACTCCAGGTGAACGCGAAGAGACCCGGCGTGCTGCTCGCCGGGCCTCTCACCGCAACTGCCAACTCCGGTTGCTCCGGAGTTTGGAAGACTTAGTAGAACTGGACTGACGTGGCCGTTCCCGCCGTGGCATCGGAGTTGGACTCCGGCGCCTGGAAGCGAGGGAAGCCATCGGGGCCGCCGCCGAAACCGCGGCCGCCAAAGCCGTGGTGTCCGCCGAATCCGCGGTGACCGCGCTTGCCGTGTCCAAAGCTGCCGTACTCCGACTTCAGCTCCTCGATCAGCTCTGTCGGCTTGGCATCGAGCCATGCTGCGATCTCGTCAGCCTCGGCCTGTGTCAGAACCTCGTCCGCCACAAGCCCTGCCAGGAACTCAGCCAGGGCATCGTCTGCCTGGGCGTTCTTGAGCCCGCGGCGATCTGAGCGTTCGAGGTTCTCGAATGCATCAGGCCTGCCGTTGACCCAGTCTCGGATGGCATCCGCCTCTTCAGCGGTGATCACCTCATCCTCGATCGCCGTCGCAAGCCGCTCTTCCAGTCGCTCCGTCCGTGCTTCGGATCGAGCCTGTTCCATTGCGCTTGAGAGCTCATCCGGGCTTACGCCCAGGATCTCAGCAACACGATCGAGCCGCTCGGACGATCCACCGATTCCGTGGGCGCTGGCAGCTGCCACTCCGACAAGCGAGAACGCCGCGATTGCGACGAATACGCCTGCGATTGTTAGTTTCTTCTTCATCGCTTCCTTCCTCCGTGCAAAGTGCGCCTGGGGCGCGTTGTCTGTGCAATCCCTGGTATTAAGCTAGTCGGCAGTTGTGAGGCCATCCTGTGACCATTCTTAGAAAGCTCAAATCTTGCGTGCCGGGTTGCTGAATGTAGTCACCGGGAGTTGGCGGAGCGATTGATCCGGCGGCCAGATTGGGCCACATTGGAGTTTTCTAATACTTCCTGGGTGGCCGAGCGCGAGAATCGAAGGTGTTATGCGAGTCTTGATTGTTGAGGATGAGCCTGCCATTCGGAGCACGATGCGCCGGGTCTTCGAGCGCGAGGGTCACTTTGTCTCTGAGGCGGAGGACGGTCCGAGTGGACTGTCGATGGCAGCCGCGGCTGCCCACGACATCGTGATACTCGATGTTTTGCTGCCGGGGCTCGACGGCTACCAGGTCTGCAAAGCGATGCGCGCCGCGGGTGTGCGCACGCCCGTCCTGATGCTGACCGCGCTGGGCGATGTCGATGACCGGGTAACCGGTCTGGACTCTGGCGCTGACGACTACCTTTCCAAGCCGTTCGCATTCAAGGAACTGCTCGCACGAGTGCGTGCGCTGGGACGCCGGCCCGCCACAGAAGGCGTCGAGTCAATGTTGAAGCACGAGGACCTGGAGGTCGATCTGCTCCGGCATTCGGCCAAGCGCGGCTCGCGGCGTATCGATCTCACAACCACCGAGTTCAAGCTCCTCGAATTTCTCGCCAGGAATGCCACGCATGTCCTGTCCCGCTCAAGGATCCTCGACGAGGTATGGGGGTTCGACTACGACGGCGAATCTAATGTTGTCGATACGTACGTCCACTACCTCAGACGCAAGATCGATGCTGGCGAGGAGAGGCCGCTGATTCGCACGGTCCGCGGCTCTGGCTACGCGCTCGGAGGCAGCTGAGATGATCGGGCGAGTACGGCTGAGAATGACCATCACCAACGTACTGGTGGTGGCTGTTGTCGTTGTCGCCCTGCTGCTGGCAGCGTTCTTCGTGAGCAGCTCGGTAATCACGCGAAACGCCGACAGAGATCTGATCACCATTGCGGAGTCGATTGGCAGAGTTCCCAACCGAGGCAGCGATTTCGCAGCGAGCGTCTCCGGCCGGCCTCCGCGCTTCAACATCCCCGGCCTTCGAGTGGAGCCGGGCGGTCGTATTGAGCTGTCAGACTTTTCTCGCCGGGACCCGCCGCTTGAATTCGCCATCTACAACAACGAAGGAACTCTGGCTCTTTCGTTTGCGAACCTGGACAGCGGCCTGCAGCTTGATGGCGATGTGACGGAGGCGCTTGACGGGGACAGGCAGATATCGACTGTGACTGTCGATGGTGTTCCTTTCAGAGTGGTGAGCCAGCCAATCTACGATGGGTCAGGATCGGTCGTCGCCGCGGTGCAGCTGGCTGAGTCCCGGCAAGCGCAGCAGCAGATCGTGAACTCGCTTCGCAATGTGCTTCTGGTCGTTGGCGGGGCCGGCCTCGCCTTCGCCGCTGGAGTCGGATACGTGCTAACCGGGAGATCGATGCGACCGGTGGACGAGGCGTTTGAGCGGCAGCGGGCATTTGTAGCCGATGCGGCGCACGAACTGCGGACGCCATTGGCGATCATCAGCGCCAATGCCGAGGCGCTTGAGATGCATGGCTCATCGCTCGAACCTGATGATGGAGAGCTGCTGTCCGGCATCAGGAGCGAGAGCGCTTACCTTGCGACTCTTGTTTCCAAACTCCTTGAGATGGCGAAGCTGGATAGCGATGCTGAGAGGCAGATCGGGCAGCTTGATCTTGCCGACATCGTCCGCGATGCATGTGAAGCGATCTCGCCAATCGCTACAGCCGCGGGTGTTCGAGTTGATGCCCCGGAGGCGAGCGACCCCGTGACGGTGCTTGGCGATCCTGTACTGGTGCGGCTCGTAGTGCTTTCGCTACTCGACAACGCCATCAAGCACAATCGAAGCGACGGCTCCGTGTCGGTCGATATCGTCACAGGCTCCTCTATGGCATCGGTGCGCATCGCCGACACCGGTCCGGGCATTCCTCAGGAAGACCTCGATCGCGTGTTCGATCGCTTTTATCGCGTCGATAAGGCCCGCAGCAGGAGCACCGGTGGGGCAGGGCTTGGCCTTGCGATTGCCCGCCGCGCTGCGAGGATCAGCCGCGGCGACCTGCGGCTTTCGAGTGAGCCCGGCAACGGCACTGTGGCGACCGTCGAGTTCCAGCGAGCGTCTTCGCAGGCTGGCGTTTAGGCAGACCCCATCCTGGCGATTCATCCGCTCTCTCGCATCGGGAGAGCGTAGGGTGATGGCGATTCGCTATCAGACTCAGGACATCTACCATGACCTACGACATCGTCATCAAGAACGGCACCGTTGTGGACCCTTCGCAGGGCATCCACGCAAAGAAAGACATCGCAGTCTCAGGCGGCAAGATCCGTGCCATCGAGGACTCGATCTCAGACAGGGACACGCATGACGTTATCGAGGCCGAAGGCCTGCTCGTCACGCCCGGTCTCGTTGATCTTCACGTGCACGTCTGGTGGGGCGTAGCTCACCTCGCTATCGAGGCCGATCCCTCCTGCGTATACCGCGGCGTCACGACCGCTATCGACGCCGGATCGTCCGGCGCCAACACCATCGCCGGGTTCAACCGCTATGTTATGGACCAGGCGCACACGCGCATAAAGGCGTTCCTGCACATCTCCGGGATGGGCCAGCTCGACAACGAGATCGGCGAGCTCATGGACATCCGCTGGGCGCGAGTGGACAAGGCTGTCGAAGCGGCGAAGCAGCATGCCGACCGCATCGTTGGGATCAAGGTGCGGCTGACCGACAACATCGTTGGCGAGAACGATGTTGTCGCGATCAAGCGCGCCGCCGAGGCCGCAGATGAGATCGGCAAGCCGCTGATGATTCATATAGGAGGATCGGTGCATCCGCTGGAGGAGCTTCTGCCTGTGCTGAGGAAGGGCGATATCGTGACGCACAGCTTCACTGGCAACACGAACGGGATTCTCGACAACAACGACAATGTGAAGGATGTTGCTCAGGATGCGGCGAAGCGCGGCGTGATCTTCGATGTGGGCCACGGCGCCGGCAGCTTCTCGTTCGATGTGCAGGAGAAGGCAATCAAGCACGGTTTCTGGCCGGGAACGGTGAGCAGCGACGTTCATCGCTATAACGTGCGCGGTCCTGTCTACGACCTGATGACGACGCTTTCGAAGTACCTGTTCCTTGGGAAGTCGCTGGACGAGGTGATCTCACTTGGGACGACTCAGCCTGCGCGAGCGGTGCATCTCGACGATCACATTGGGACGCTGCAGGTTGGCGCTGATGCGGATATCTCGATCATC
>JANQIZ010000157.1 GCA_028281895.1 Dehalococcoidia bacterium | reverse complement strand
ATGCCTCGCAGGCCGACACAGGCGCCAACAGCGTCCACGCCTTCCTGGTGCGAGACAACGGCCACCTTGCTCCGCGGGCCGGCTTCGCGGGCGATCGCCTTGATCTCGATCACGCCGTTATAGATCTCAGGCACTTCGACTTCGAAGAGCCGTCGAAGCAGGTCAGGGTGCGTGCGAGACACGACGATCTCAGGACCTCGGACGGTTCTCTCAACCCTGAGCACATAGAACTTGAGTTGCTGGCCGGGGCGGTATCGCTCGAACTGCGACTGCTCCGGCGGCGGCAGGATCGCCTCGGCTCTGCCAAGGTCAACAATGATGTGGCGTGACTCGATGCGCTGAATCGTCGCCGTCAGCACCTCGCCTGCACGGTCGATGTACTCCTCGAAGACGATGTCGCGCTCAGCCTCGCGCAGGCGCTGCATAACCACCTGCTTGGCGGTCTGCGCTGCGATTCGGCCGGGGTTGTACTCCAGCTCACCGGTGACGATGTAGTCGCCAACCTGCGCGCCGTCCTCAAGATCCTGAGCCTCTTCGACAGAGACCTGGGCGAACTCGTCCTCGATGTCATCTGCCTCGACAACATGGCGCACCGTGTTGACGGTGACGTCGCCGTTCTGCGGGTCGATGTGGACGAGCACGTCCTGCCCGGCCGCGGCCGGGTCACGCTTGTAGGCGGACTCAAGCGCAGCTTCAATCGCCGAGACGACGACTGTATGTGGCAAGTTTCGCTCCGCGGCGAGCTGTGTCACCGCGAGCAAGAGTTCACTCTTTGCCATGCTGCCCCCTTGCAGGACATTTCATAGATTCGCTTCTGCGGGCGAATCCCAAACAAATCACAACAAAAAAGTGGGCCAAGCCCACTTCCATGCCTCCAGCCCGTTTCTCCGAGCCCGGCCTCATAATTCTAGCACGTCACGTTCAATCTCGTTGACGAAGATGTGTGTGCGTATCGACCATTAAGGTGAGGGCTGGCGCAGTAAGACCTTCGCTCAGTCTGGCAGCTTCGCAGGCTCACAACGCGATGCGGAAGGATTCTGATGGGCAAGCAAGAACTGGCCGTTGTGCTTGATTTCGACGGTACGGTCATCACTAAAGACGTGAGCTATGCCCTCACACAGGAGTTCGCGCACGGCTCAACAGCAGAAGCGGAACAGGCCTACTTCAGCAGCGAGATGTCGCTGGGCGATCTGCGAAAGCTGGAGATCGCTGTTCTGCGTGAACCTGACGAGGACTCACTCAAGCGTCGAGCTGTCGAAATGGCCGTGCTGCGGCCCGGTTTCGCAGAGTTCGTGGCCTACTGCGCAGACACAGGTATTCCGCTCGAGATCGCGTCGGCGGGCTTGCAGCTATCTATCGACGCCATCCTTGGCTCGGCCGGTCTCGATGTGCCTGCGAACGCGCCTGTTGTCGAATGGAGCGAAACCGGCACGGGCGTTCTAGCCTCGAACCAGGGTGTTGAGATCTGTGACACGTCAGTCATCTGCAAGTGCTCGCCTGTCAGACGCTTTCAGGCTGATGGGCGCAGAGTTGTCTTCGCAGGCGACGGCACCTCAGACATCTGCCCTGCCCGCGAGGCGGACTTTGTTCTCGCTAGAGACGCACTGGCGGAAGGCTGCTCGAAAGAGGGGATCGAATTCTCGGAATTCGGTGACTTCTATGACGTGCAACGCTTTGTGGCGTCGCTGGCTGGCAGCTAGCTCTCTGTCGACTGCCTCCTGAGTGTCACCTCTCCCGCAGAGACCGGCCACACACGCCCGGCCTCATCACGAACCATCAGGCGGCCCTGGCTGTCCGTATCCTCGGCGATGCCCGCAAGCGTCCTCTTCGTCCCGCTGCCTTCGACGAAGGTCACCTGCACCTCCTGTCCCAGCGTCTCCAGCCTGTCCCGCCACTCCGGCAGAACCGTGCTGCCGCTGTTGATCTCCGAGTACATGGCATCGATCTTCACGAGCAGATCGTCGAAGAGTTCCTGTGTATCGAAGCGTCGATCAGCCACCTCGCTCATGCTGACGGCGGCGAGGCCATCCGGGTTGGCCTGCCTCATCTTCGAGTTGACGTTCAACCCGATCCCGGCAACAACTGCGAGACCGTCCGCGCTCTGCACCGATTCGAGCAGGATTCCAGCGATCTTTCGATCATCGACTCTCAGATCGTTCGGCCACTTGATGCTGCTTGAGACGCCGCAACGCTCGTCAACAAGCTGAGCGAGGCAGAGCGATATCACCGGGCTGATCTCTACAGCGATCGCCGGACGCGGCCGGAAAAGTATCGATATGAGCAGGTCGTCTCCGGGCTTCGATTGCCACTCCCTGCTGTGACGGCCTCGCCCTGCCGCCTGGGCATCCGCCACAACGACCAGTCCTTCAGGCGCGCCTTCACGCGCCAGGCCAGCCACGTCGTCCATCGTCGACCCCGTGCTTTCGAAGCGTCGAACCTCTCGGCCAATAATCTGCGGATTCTGTGTCACAGGTGTGGATTCGGTTAGAGAAACGGCCTGTAGTGGTCACCGGCGCGTCGATGCAGTTCATCACAGTGTGGTGGGTGTTTCTACCCATCGCATCTTGTAGGAAGCGCGTTGGAGCGAAATTTGGGCCCAAACTAATCTTACGAGGGATTTGATGAGACGCCGGCCCTGCACCCGGGATTCGCTGGCAACTCTGCGAGCCGCAACGGGCATGTGCCCGCTTGCCCGGACGGAACACAGGGAGACCCAAGAACCATGGCCCAGAAGCGACGATCCAAGGCCAGCATTAAGAACGAGTTTAGCCCGTTGCCTTCTGACAACGTATCTGCTGAAGCGGCATGGCGTCAGGCCTTGCTGCTCCGCGAGCTCTCTCGGGACGAGCGTGTTGTGGCACGCAAGCGCCGCTCAGAAGCGGAAGCTGCACGCGCACAGGCCGAGCATGAAGCCATCACGGCAACGAAGCAACTCTGCAGCGAGCTGCAGGCGCAGGCCAGGATGAAGCTACAGCAGGCCGAGGACACGCTGGCCGAGTCTCAGCGAATGAAATCCGATGCTACAGCTCGAAGCGGCCGAATGATCGATCAGGCCCAGGCTGAGTTGAAGAAGGCTCAGCAGGCTCGCGAAGAAGCGGAGTCCTACGCCGAAGAGGTGCAGGAGAACGCCCGATCTGCCGCCGAGGCCTTGATGTCACAGACCCGCTCAGGGGCTGAAGAGCTTGCCTCCCGCATGCGACGCGAAACCGCCGAGGACATCCGCAAGATGCTCTCCGAGATCGAAGTCGCCCGTGCATCTGCCGAGGACGAGCTCGAGACCCAGCGCATTCTCACCGAAACGGCTCGAGTCCGGGCATTCTCCCACGGCCTCGCATCAGAGCACGCAGAAGACGAGCTGGCCAGGACGAACGACAACCTGGTCCCTCTCGGCAACGCCAGCTCCTGGGAGCAGAATCTCCAGGAATCTGAGGCTCCGCAGGTGAGGAAGGCCGCGCCAAAGCGCAAGCCCGCTCGAAAGCCGGCAGCGAAGAAGTCAACGGCTCGCAAGCCTGCCGCTCGAAAGCCGGCCCCTAAGAAGGCCGTGAGCAAGCCGGCGGCCAAGAAGTCAACGGCTGCTAAGGCTGTAGGCAGGAAGCCAGCCGCGAAGCGCTCATCGTCACGCAAGTCCAGTCGATCCGGCCGGAAGGTCGCATAACCGTCGGACGAACAGCAAGACCCTCCATAGAAGAGGCCGGGAACCATGCACCCGGCCTCTTTTCTTTTCGCTAG
>JANQIZ010000121.1 GCA_028281895.1 Dehalococcoidia bacterium | reverse complement strand
CGGCACAGGCGGCGGCAGTAAGACAGGCGAAGGTGGAACCGTGGCCGGTTTTCCCGGCATCTAAGTGGGTGAGAGCCACCATTCCGCAGTTTTACAGCTCCACCGAGCATGTTCAGGTGTCGCCGCGCACTGTGCGGAATACGCATACGCAACCGCGATGCGATGGCAGCCGCACGACAATATGAAAGGACACTGCTTAATTGTCCGTTACAGATCGCGAACTTGATGGTGGGGACGAGGTGGTAACGGGGTTCTCTTCCGCCTCTGCCATGACTGACGATGGCGACGAGGCGAATCAGGGATCTGGAGATTCGCCAAGCGCGCTCACTCGTTCTGAGCTGGACATGTGGGAAGCGGCCCGAAACGTAGAGGCCGCAGGCCAGCTCTCCCAGATGCTTGAGCCTGACCAGTCGGAGCTGACTGAAGACACAGTCAGGATGTACCTGCGCGAGATCGGACGGGTGGCTCTGCTGACCGCCGACGACGAGGTGGTGCTGGCGCGTGCTGTGGAGCTTGCGCAGTGGCTCGAGCGAATAGAGAAGGAGATCGTTGGCGAAGAGGCAGGCGACGATGCGCCTCAGCCTCCGGCAGATGTGGTGACAGCCGAAGTTCTGCGCAGGCTTGGCGCTGCAGCCGATACTGCGAACTTCGTAGCAAAGTTCCACGGCCTGCCGACTCCGCTCTCACTCTCACAGATCATCTCAGACCCGACGCTGCGAACCGTTCTTGACGGCCGCCGTGACGAGGACCTGATCAACTACATCTCAGATGCTCTGGGAGTTGAGCCAGACGACGCGCACAAGCTGCTCGTTGAGCTGTCAGTGCTGCCACGGCTTGCCCCCTCGGACCTGACCGAGCTTGTCGGACTGGACCCTGAGCTTGCCAAGGTTCCAGACGAAGTCGAAGGTCCGCTCGGCAAGGCATTGCCTCCTTTGGCGAATGTGCTGCAGTCGCACTTCCTTCGCGTTCAAGACGAAGGTGAGAAGGCACGCAGGCACCTTGGCGAAGCCAACCTCAGGCTCGTCGTCTCGGTTGCCAAGAAGCACCTGAACCGCGGCCTGTCCATGCTGGATCTGATCCAGGAGGGCAACATCGGCCTGATGCGGGCTATCGAGAAGTTCGATTTCCGTAAGGGCTTCAAGTTCTCGACATATGCCACGTGGTGGATCAGGCAAGGAATCACCCGCGCCATCGCTGACCAGGCACGCACAATCCGCATCCCAGTTCACGTCGTCGAGACGCTGAACAAGATCATGCGAGCAAGGCGCGAGCTTGGGCAGGAACTGAACCGCGAGCCGTCAGTCGAGGAACTGGCCGAGCGTGTTGAGCTTCCGATCGAGCGTGTGGCCGAGATCCTGCAGATGTCGCAGGAGCCGGTTTCGCTGGAGACTCCGATTGGCGAGGATGCCGAGAACGAGCTTGGCGACCTGATCGAGGACCGCAGCGCACTGGCTCCGGCCGATGTCGCAGCCCAGTCTTCGATGCGGGAGCAGGTGGACCGTGCGCTCGCTCACCTGAGCGACCGTGAGCGCAGGGTGCTGCAGCTCCGGTTCGGCCTGGTGGACGGACGTCCGCGCACGCTTGAGGAGATCGGTGGAGAGCTTTCGCTTACGCGTGAGCGCATCCGCCAGATCGAGCGCAAGGCTCTTGGCAGACTGCGAGGCGATTCGCACGTTGCAGAGCTAAGAGAGCTGCTCGCGTAATCAGGCTTCAATAGAAGAGATCACTGGCCGCCCTTCGGATTTTCTGAAGGGCGGCCATCTTTTTTCTGAACACTACGCACTGTCTGCAGTTACGACCCAGCCATCATTCGGAAGGTTGTATGAGCGTTCTTGACCAACAACTTCGTCGTGGCCGTAAACCGAATACTTAATGGTGATCCTTGCCGAATTACGCGAACCCCTATTTAGGTGATCTATCTCCTCTTTGTTGAATGCCATCTTGATTTCTCGAATTTGATTTGGGAAGACAGTCAAGGGAGGGATTTCAACTCTCTCTGGCTTCGCTTCACCAATCTTTGAGTAGACGGCGATCTCAACATCTCTTCCAATTCCTGATCCGAAGTTCTGGATCTTCCACCACCACTTGCCTTCATCCTTGCCGTCGCGGACAAGATTGACGACCCCGATCCACGGTCTGGTCTTATAGGCCAGTTCGTCCTTTGCTACTCGCAGCATTCGATATGTCGCGATAAGAGTTCCAACTATCGCAATCAATCCAAGTGTGCCCACCACAGCTTGGACAACACGAAACGTTTCTTCATCCAAGTTTCACCTCACTACTTAGCTCTGCACCAGGAGCGGGATTGTAACGAGAATCGTGGAAATAGACACTCTGCAATACGAATTAGTGGGTAGAGTTTGACTAACTTCGAATGATCACACCCAAACCTGAAGTTCAGGTCTGTGTTAGCCGTTCTGAAGTTCTTTGGGACTCTCCCGGCGCTGCGGCGAGGTCTGCTACCTTTGCGGTCCACTCCCTCTGGCCAATCGCAGCAGCAACCAGAAAGCTCCCACCCATGCCCAACCGCCCCAACATCCTCTTCATCATGTCCGACGACCACGCAGCCCACGCCATCTCCGCGTATGGCAGCAAGGTCAACCACACGCCCAATATCGACCGGCTGGCCAGCGAAGGCGTTCGACTGACAAACACCTTCTGCACCAACGCCCTGTGCACGCCAAGCCGCGCATCCATCCTCACCGGGCAGTACAGCCACCTCAACAACGTCAAGACACTCGACGATGAGATCGACAGCTCGCTTCCCGTCCAGTCGCAGAAGCTGCTCGGCGCCGCTGGCTACCAGACAGCCGTCGTCGGCAAGTGGCATCTCGGCAACAACGAGGCCAGCAACCCGGATGGCTTCGACTACTGGAACGTGCTGCCGGGACAGGGCGACTACTACGACCCGACGATGTTCGAGATGGGCGAGGAGCGCAGGTACGAAGGCTATGTGACCGACATCATCACCGAGAAGTCGATCGACTGGCTCGACTCTATCGACCGCTCGCAGCCGTTCTTCCTGATGGTCCACCACAAGGCCCCGCACTCGCCCTGGCTGCCCGCCGAGCGTCACCGAGAGCTCGGTACAGAAGGAGAATTCCCGGAGCCAGAGACGCTTATGGACGACTACGAAACCCGGTCCGAAGCCGTCAAGATCTCGTCGATCAGAATTGAAGACACGCGCAAGGCCAACCTCAAGTTCGATCCGCCTCCTGGCATCTCACAGGAGGAGAAGCGGCGCTGGGCATACCAGCGGTACATCACCGACTACACCCGCACCGTCCAGGCCGTCGACGACAGCGTCGGCTCGCTTCTCGACTACCTAGATCAGCATGGGCTGGCCAAAGACACGCTTGTGGTCTACACCTCTGACCAGGGAATGTTCCTCGGCGACCACGGCTGGCACGACAAAAGGTTCATGTACGAGGAATCGTTGCGGATGCCATTCATCGCACGGCTGCCAGCAGAGATCCCGCCCGGCTCCGTTGCCGGCGAGATGCTGCTGAACATAGATTTCGCCGCTACGTTCTGTGACTTCGCAGGCGTCGAGATACCTTCCGAAGTTCAGGGCAGAAGCGGTCGGGCGTTGCTCCGCGGCGAAGCTCCCACCGACTGGCGCACAAGCATGTACTACCGCTACTGGATGCACATGCAGGGGCATCGGATCGTGCCGCACTACGGCGTCCGCAACGAGCGATACAAGCTCATCCACTACTACGGCGTCGAGGACGACGACACTGGACTGCCGGAGCTGCAGCTAGAGCCGGAGTGGGAGCTATACGATCTCGAGGCCGATCCGACTGAGCTAAACAACGTCTATGCCGACCCGGACTATTCGGACGTGCAGGCAGAGATGCTTGTCGAGCTGAACAGGCTGCAGGCAGCAGCCGGAGACGAGCCCCGGCATTAGCCTCTGCGTCATGCTGACTCCAGCTCGGATTTCTAACATTTGCCTGCTCCCTGGCGGCGCGATACCACGTAACATCTCCGCATGACAGAACTCTCTGACACGGCTGTAGCGGACCAGTTACTCGCAGCACTGCGCGAGCGAACAGGTCTCTCGCAGCTGGACTACGCCGAGCCGCCACAGCCCATCACTGGCGGCTTCGAGACGCTCACATACGGCTTTCGACTGGCTGCCGCAGAGGCTCTTCCAGAACACCTCGACAGGCCGCTCGTGCTCCGCATCTTCAGCGCACAGGTCGGTCCTGCGCAGTCGCAGCGAGAAGCCGCGGTGCAGAACTCGCTCAGCGATCTCGCATTCCCGGTGCCGCTCGTGCGCGAGCAGTTCGACAGCGGCATAGATGGCCGCAGCTTCAACATCATGGACCGCGTCGAAGGCGAGTCACTGCTCAGCCGGGTGGCCAGCGATCCGGCGCAGTTTCAGCCTGTGGTCAAGTGGACGGCGCTCGTTCACACCCGGCTTCACCAGGTCGACCCCGTGCCAGTCATCAGGGGATTCGAAGACGCCGGGTTCCCGCTTGAGGGATTCTCGTTCGAACAGCGGCTCAGCTACCTCAACCGCTACTTCGCAGGCGACACCTTCGCGCAGCTTCGGCCATGCATGGACTGGCTGAACGAGAACCGGCCTGAGCAGCAGTCGCCTCCAGCCGTATGCCACGGAGACTTTCATCCGGGCAACATCATGGTGAACGGCGACAAAGTGACCGGTGTGATCGACTGGCCGGGGATCTCGTTTGCCGACCCCGAACTTGACGTTGCGACTAGCCTCATTCTCATCAAGGTGGGCGCTGCACAGGTCGATCCAGAGGCATTGCCGATGGTCATGCAGATGGCGGACTACTACATCGCGACGTACTCCGAGATCCGCCCTCTGGACAGTTCGAAGATCGAGTACTACGAGGTTCTGAGGAGCTTCCGGGCGTTCACGAGAGGAACCGCCATGCGCACTCCGGAGACTCCAGCGGAGCTAATGCCGCGCGACGGGTACGTGTGGTCGAGCGACATTGCGCTCAAGCTGTTGCGATCTCTTATCGGCGAGATCACCGGCATCGAACTGCCTCTGCCCGACGGCGTCGAGTCTTAAGACTGCGCGGCGTCTCGACACCCGGCCCAATGTTCAGGTAGCTTTCGTCAACGCCACCGGCCAAGCACCGGCGCGCACGACCATCGCGCCTCACGACACGGAGACCACTCTCATGCCTTTCAAGATCGCCGTCATGCCAAGCAAGCATCACCGGACCGACCTCTTCGAGCAGGCGGGGATGGAGGTCATCGAAGGGCCGTCTTCGACCACAGAAGAGATGATCGAGCTTCTGCGTGATGCGGATGGCGCGCTCATCAGCACCCAGCCGCTGACAACTCGTGAAGTGCTTGAAGCGTGCCCGAAGCTAAAGGTCGTCAGCAGACTCGGCGTCGGAGTCGACTCCATCGACCTCGATGCAGCGACTGAGCTTGGCGTGCTGGCGTGCAATGTTCCCGGAGTGAACACGACTGAGGTCGCAGACCATGCAGTCGCCATGCTGCTCGCGCTGACTCGCAGACTCTACGACACGATCCGGACCACGCAGGAAGGGCAGTGGTCTGAGAATCCTCGGCTGACCTCTGAATACCAGGAAACGGTGCGGCGCATCGCAGGCCACACTGTCGGAATAGTCGGCTTCGGCAACATCGGACGCGCCTTCGCAACCCGCATTCGAGGCTTCGGCCCTGAACGTATACTCGCAGCCGACCCGTATGTCTCGCAGACCAGCGCTGATCTTCATGGCGTGCAGATGGTCGATCTCGACACCTTGCTCAGGGAATCGGACTACATCACTGTCCACACTTCGGCCACCGAGGAGACGTACCACATCATCGACGCCGATGCCTTCTCCAAGATGAAGCCGACGGCGATGATCGTGAACTGCGCCCGTGGTCCGCTCATCGACGAGACTGCGCTGCAGGTGGCGCTGCGAGACGGTCAGATCGAGGCGGCGGCGATCGATGTGACTGAGACGGAGCCGGTCGATCCCGAAAGTCCTCTGCTCAGTATTCCGAACCTGGTCGTCACGCCTCACCTCGCCGGCTACTCCCCAAAATTCCTGGAGGAGTGCCCGGTGCTGCAGGCCGAATCGGTGATCAATGTGCTGACCGGCAAGAAGCCGCACGGCCTCGCCAATCCAGAGGTGATCAAGTCGATCGCTGTGATGCGTGCGACCTCAGACGGTGGCCGCTGGGCGGGCGTGCCTGACTTCTCGACCGCGCTGCAAGTGTGAGATACAGCGGGAACTTTTTCGTGATGCCTGTCGTCATACGCTGTAGTGATGGCAAATCCGCGCATACTCGCTCTGCTTCTTAGCTGCCTCTTCGTAGCAGGCGCATTCGCGTGCTCCTCAGAAGAGGCCACACCGACGCCGGATATCGACGCGACCGTCGAGGCGCGTGTGCAGGCGACGCTACAGGCAATCGGCAACGCCACGCCCACGCCTGTCTCATCGCCTTCGCCAGCCGCCGCAACTCCCACTCCAACTACCGTCGTCCCGACCCCGTCTGTCGGACCAACGCCTGAGCCGACTCGACCTCTGCCCACGCCGACGCCGGTTCCGACACCTGAGCCTCGCTGGAATCTCAGCACGGTTGACCTGGTTAGCCTGACCTGCACCGATTTCCACCCGGGAGTGCAGCCCATCGAGCCGCCAAATCGCTGGTTCAGCATCGAAACCACGCTGCTCAACTTCTCATCGACAACCACGCACCTGAACATGAAGGTCGAGATCCTGGATCGCGACGGGCAGGTGATCGATAGCGGCGTTCACGCAACAGGTCTGCAGTTGCCGTCACCGGGTCCAAAGTCGTTCGATCTTCAATCCAACCTGGTGTCCGCCGGTCCCGAAGGAAAGTGCAGAGTGATGTTCAGCGAATCGGATTTCGATACGATCGAGGTTGGAGTCGTGGTCGTGCCGATCCAGGAGCTGTTCCTGCCCTGAGCAGCCTCGGCCGCGCAACTCAGATGCCTGAGCGAAAATGGCTGTGTCAACGTCGAGCCGCTCCGGAACGGCCAGCGAAGACTCCAGCAACATCACCTGTACTCAGCCGCAATTCGGTCGCTACTAGATGCCAGAATTCTCCGATCCAATCATTAAGACCACCGCCGTCTTCATCGCCATCGCGCAGGCAGGCTTCGTGGTCGCCATGGCCTACTGGGCATCGGGCGGCAAACGCTGGCTGCACTCTCACTGGGGAGGCTTCTACGATGAGCTGCCACTCAGACTGCGAATCTCAGACGCGGTCAGCGGGACAGCGTTTCTGTATGGAATCTACGCTGCGATCGCCAGCGCATGGGATTTTGGGCCACAGGGATTTCTGACCGTGTCTGCGTGGGGATTCGTAGCTCTACTCGGCCTCAGCAGCCTCGCCAACTTCGCATCATCCAGCAAGTACGAGCGCTTCCTGTTCGCACCCGTCGCAGTCTTGCTGGCGCTCTGCTGGGCCATCATCGCCGGGGCAGGGTAGAGCTGACAACGCAAAGACCGGCCGGGCGCCTACTCCGCGGCGGGCAGGTCTGCGCAGGCCGCGAGTGTGTTGAACTCGTCGTCATTCACGCTCACCACAAGCGTGTGGTCGCCAGACAGCAGATCATCGAACGGCATGTTGCGGATCTCCTGCCGCATCACTCCGCCGATCGCGAGATTCAGCGTCTCCTCGAAACCTACGGGGTTCGGGCACCGGCCTCTGCGCAGGGTCACTGTCTGGGCAGGCGCGCCCGGACTCAGCCTGATCTCGATTCGAACGTAGTCATTCACCCTCGTGAACACAGCCGTACCCTGCTGCGGACTGCCGTTGATAGCCAGGTTGACCTCGAACTGCTGGACCTTGCCCTCGAACGTAGTCACAACAGGCTCAGGCGTGGCCGTAGGATTCGGCACCGGGTCCGTGCGCTGAATCCCTGTGGGGGTCGCAGTAGCCGAATCGCCGCCAGAACACGCCGTCACAAGACCGGCGGCCAGGGCGATAAACAGAAATGTAATCAGTCTCATCCGTACCGTCATCTCCTATGAGCGCGCCTCCTCAAACGCCTCCCGGAACCCTTTTAGCGAACCCTCGATCACGCTGTCTTCTACACAGTACGAAGCGCGGAAGTATCCTGGAGTTCCGAAGCCCACGCCCGGCACAACCAGCACAAGCTTCGACTGCAGCAGAGCGACGAACCCAACGTCGTCCTTCATCGGCGACTCAGGGAACAGGTAGAACGCCCCGTCCGGCTTTATGCAGGTGTAGCCGATATCGCTCAGCCCTTCATGGAGTAGATCGCGCTTCTTCCGATATTCGGAAACGTCCACCGTCGCATCCTGGACCTCGGCCACGACGCGCTGCATCAGCGCGGGAGCGTTCACGAACCCCAGCGTCCGCAGCGCGAAGGTCGCCGCGTCCATGAAGTCGATCTTGCCGGGATCGGCAGGGTTGACCGCTATGTGGCCGATCCGCTCGCCAGCCAGCCCGAGATCCTTCGAGTGTGACGTGGCGACGATCGAGCGGATGTGGTGCTTGTAGATGAACGGAAACGGCTGGTCGCTGTAGATCAGCTTCCGGTACGGCTCGTCTGAGATGAGGTATATCTCTGTGCCGTGCTGCTCTTCCGCCTCGCGAATTACTGAGGCGATCTCTGCGATGACGGACTCCGGGTAGATCACGCCGCTCGGGTTGTTTGGCGTGTTGATGACAACGGCCCGTGTGCGGCTGTTCAGGCTCGCACGCAAAGAATCGAGATCAGGCATGAAATCCGGCCTGCTCTGCGCCTCTCTCACGACACCGCCCTGGTGCTGGATGTAGAAGATGTACTCGGCGAAGTACGGGGCGATGATCACAACCTCGTCATCCTGGTCGAGGATCGAGCGGAGGATCACGTTGAGCGCGCCTGCCGCGCCTACTGTCATCAAGATGTCGCCGCCTGTGAACGGCTCGCCAGACTCCGCTGCGAGCTGCTTTGCGACCGCGTCGCGAACATCGGGAAATCCTCCGTTCGGCATGTACCGATGAGTTCCCGACGTTTCTTCGCTCACGATCCGGCGCAGCACGTCATTGAACTGGCTCGGAGGCTCGAGCAGCGGGTTTCCGAGCGAGAGGTCGAAGACGTTTTCAGCGCCATGAATGCGCCGAAGCTCCATCCCCTCCTCGAACATCCTGCGGATCCACGAGGACGCCTGCATCTGCTCACGGACTTTTCTAGATATCGCCATCTCTTCTTCTTCGCCAGGTCTGTCCGGGTCGTCTTGCCCGGACCGGCTGATAAAACCCGCCGTTCGGCAGGTCCAACGGCAGATTATAAGCATCGAGACCGCATCGGCAGCCAGAGCGACTGTACTTCATTCATCAGCAGGGAGAAGCCAGAATGTGAGGAAACCAGTCATCCGCTACTGGCGATACCTGTCTATGACCACGTCATCGCTGGTTGTAGGTTCTTGCTGTGGCTCCGTCGCACACAGGCACAGGTCTTGAGACATTGAGCACGACCGAACAGACATACGAACGCTCCAGGCAGGCCGGGATCAGGACTCGTCTCGCCAGGATCCGCTCTGTCTACGACTACGGATTCTCTCGTCCGGACGACCGCTTCATACCGGTTGCGCCATCCGATCTGATCGACCTCGTCACCTCCGACACCGATCTGTTCGGTCCGACCGCCGCCGACCTCTCACGAGTTGCAGACGGCATCCTCAGCATCCTTGAGCAGGAACGCTCGGCATTCGAGCGTCTGACCATCGAGGCGTACGCGCCCTTCAACCCTGACCGCGAGACGCTTGTCCTGGACGAAGAGCGAGAGTCCGACGAAGCCGACGAGGCCGTCCTCATGTCGAAGCTTGAACACATGCTCGAAAAGGCCAACTTCGAACGGCTGAGCCCGGACCAAGTGCAGGCAGCCATCGAAGCCGGCAACACTCACGGACTGCGCGTCAACCTCGATCAGTCCAGCGTCGAGTCTGTCTCGATATGGGTCCGCGGTCGCACCGAATCCATCGTTCGCCGACGCACGCTGCTCAACCCCAGAAAAGGCATCGAAGAGAACGTCGCCACCTTCAACCGGCTCGTGCTCATCGCCAAGATGTCCCGGGAGCAGCACCTGCACATCAAGATGTTCAAGGACATCCCCATCCGTGACGTCGAGGCTCTGCTCCCTCACGCCCGCGTGAAGATCAACCGGAAAGACGCCTTCTTTATGGTTGGCGGAGGCGCCGGAGCCATCTGGTCCGTCGCAACCAAGCTCACCATCGCCAGCGTCGCCGCAGTCACCAACCTGCTGTGGGTCCTCGCCCTGCCGCTCGCCGGATTCAGCTGGAGGCTCTTCTCCGGATACAGGAGGGCGCTGAAGGAACGCGACTCTCATCGTGCGCGACACCTCTACTACCAGGGGCTCGGCAGCAACCGCAGCGCAGTGCATACAGTCGCCACGCTCATCTGCGAAGAGGAGATAAAGGAGGCCGTGCTGCTGTACGCCTTCTGCGCTCCGCACGTGGTCGAAAGGCTGCGCCCGCAATCCCTCGCCGACATGGACCGTCTGATCCAGAACTACCTCAAAGAGCGCATCGGCATCGATGTCGATTTCGATATCCATGACGCCGTCGAGACGCTTGAGCGGCTGGGTCTGTGGGTTGACCAGGACAGCTTCAAGGTTCTCGACATAGAAGAGGGCATCGCCGAGCTGGAGCAGCACCGCATCGAGCGCCGCAGCGTCGACTACCACGCTCAACTGCTCGGCATCGAGCCGTAACCGCAGCGAATCGAGGCGCGCAAGCCGCCTCGGGAACCTTTTGTCGCCTGCCCGCATAGTTACGTGGTAAGACACACTTCGAGGACGGCGCGGCGTGAACCCGGTTCTTACCGAACACATTGAGCGAGAGGCGATTCTGCGTTGCCAGCATGGCGACAAAGAAGCGTTCCGCCGCGTGCTCGATTTCCACGGCGATCATCTCCTCAGGGTGGCGGTGCTCATCACGCGAGACCGCTCCCTGGCAGAAGAGGCGGTGCAGGAATCTCTGCTCGCCGCATGGAAAAAGATCCGCACATTCGATGCGAACCGGGAACTCCGTCCCTGGCTCAATCGAATCCTCATCAACTGCATTGGGATGATGCAACGCAGGAAGCGATTGCCAACAACAGCGGTCGAAGATGCTCTGCCGCTTGCCGATACCGGTGTCGGGCCGGAGCAGAGCGCGCTGAACGCTGAGACCGCAGCCATGCTGCAGTCGGCTCTTCGAACCCTGTCAGTCGAGCACAGAACAGTGCTCGTACTTCGATTCTTCAATGAACTCACCCTGCCCGAGATAGCCGAATCGACCGGCTGGCGGGTGGGGACAGTCAAGTCACGGCTGCATCGCGCCACGGCGGCGCTAAGGGATGCAGTAGCCGCTGGCAGTGCCAGTTACTCAGCCGATTTCGGCGGGGAGGTGCGGTCGTGACG
>JANQIZ010000083.1 GCA_028281895.1 Dehalococcoidia bacterium | reverse complement strand
CCGATAAGAAGGCTGAGGCCAAGCCCAAGGCAACGCAGTCACGGTCCACCAGCACACGCAAGACCACTACTCGCAAGACTACGGCCCGAAAGACCACGGCCAAAAAGTCTGAGTCGACCAAAGACGAGAAATAGCCCGGAGCCAGAGATTTGACGCAGGAGCAGTACTACTACGGCACAGGCCGACGCAAGACATCAGTCGCACGAGTGCGTGTCTACAACACGCCCGGAGGTGTGACTGTCAACGGCAAGCCGCTTGAAGAGGCCATTCCGCAGCAGGCGTGGGCGCAGATGGCGGTTGCTCCGCTGGTTGTGACGCAGTTGGCGAACAACGTCACAGTCACAGTCAAAGCTCACGGCGGTGGAGTTGGCTCGCAGGCTGGCGCTGTTGCCCACGGACTGGCCAGAGCGCTGACCGTCATGAACGAAGATCTGAAGAAGCCTCTGCGTGAGGCTGGCCTCCTGACTCGCGATCCGCGTATGAAGGAGAGCAAGAAGTACGGACTCAAGCGAGCCCGCAAGGCTCCGCAGTACACCAAGCGGTAGAGTCCCACTCAAACCAGGCGATACAGAGAAGCACGTCCCCAGGGCGTGCTTCTCTTGCTATTGGGCCAGTTCGATCGCCAGGCATCGTTCCAGACCGGCCAGGTCAGTGAGAATGGATACGTCTGCCTGTGGCAGAACATGCTCCGCAAGATCGAGGCACTGCTCGGCTACAGGTGGGTCGATCTCCACGTATGCGGCTCCTCCGGCTTCCAGAAGATCCGGTAGAGCCAGGATTAGCTTGCTGTAGACATCCATGCCTGCCTGACCGCCATCGAGGGCTTCGCGAGGCTCAAAAGCGAGCTCTGACTGCGCTTCCTGGCCGTCCAGGAATCCAGAGAGCACATACGGCGGATTCGAGACAACCAGATCGAACCTGCCTGCTACACCTTCGGCGATGGAGCAGCGCACGAACTCCACACGTTCCTCGACACCGTGTGCCATCGCGTTTTCAGCTGCAACTTCGAGCGCGTTTGACGATATATCCGTCGCCACAATCGTGCTCCCATCAAGCTCAGCAGCCAGAGTCACAGCAAGGATCCCGCTGCCTGTGCCGATATCGAGCAGCCTCGGGCGATCTATCGACCGGGTGTTTATCCATGCCAGAGCCTGCTCTACCAGTAGCTCAGTCTCTGGCCGTGGGATTAGCACGCGACTGTCGATTGCAAACTGACGTCCGAAGAACTCGGTTTTGCCTGTGATGTACTGCACTGGCTCACTGCGCAGGCGGCGGTTCAGCGCTGACTCAAATGCTGCAAGTTGAGATTCGGTCACAGCCAGTTCGGGGTGTGCAACCAGATCAGTGTGGGACAGGCTCGTTACCGACATCAGCAGCAAGCGCGCTTCGAGGCTTGGATCCTGCGAACCCATAGATTTGATTCGCTGGCGCGCCCATGCAAGCAACTCACCGACGTTCGCCTGCTCAGGTAGCGTAGATTCTGGAGGCTGGCTCATGGCAGTTGCAGGAGCCGACAGCTAACCGGTCGCAACGGCAGCCAGTTTTCGAGCCTGCTCTTCAGCTAGAAGGGCATCCACGAACTCGTCTATCTCACCGGCAAGGACTCGATCGAGCTGGTGGCTCGTGAAGCCAATCCGGTGATCGGTCACCCGGCTCTGAGGGAAGTTGTAGGTGCGGATCTTCTCCGACCTGTCACCTGTGCCGACCTGTGACTTGCGGTCGGCGGCAATCTCGTCTTGCTGGCGTCTGATCTGCTCGTCCCAGAGCCGCGACCGCAATATCTCCATCGCTTTGAGACGGTTCTGAAGCTGGGAGCGCTCGTTCTGGCAGGTGACGACAATTCCGGTTGGAATGTGAGTCAACCTGATGGCAGTGGCGACCTTGTTCACGTTTTGACCGCCAGCGCCTCCAGAGTGGTAAACATCAGTGCGGATATCCGAGTCGTTAATCTCTAAGTCGACTTCCTCGGCTTTGGGGAGTACCGCCACAGTCGCCGTGGAGGTGTGGATTCGTCCCTGTGATTCTGTGGCTGGGACACGCTGGACGCGGTGCACGCCGCTTTCCAGCTTCAGGCGTCGGAACGCTCCATCTCCCGAGACCTCAAACACAACCTCTTTGACGCCGCCCACACCCGTCTCATTACTGTCGAGCACATCCAGCTTCCAGCCGCTCGTCTCCGCATATCGCTGGTACATGCGCAGGAGATCGCCTGCGAAAAGCCCGGCTTCGTCACCGCCGGCTCCCGCGCGAATCTCGATCACTGCGTCCGCGTGCTCTGTAGCGTCCTTGGGAATGAGCTCTGTCTGGATCTGCTCGATCAGCGGAGCGATTCGCTCTTCAAGCTCTGCGATCTCCGTGCGCGCCATCTCCAGCAGCTCGGAGTCTGTCTCGTCAGCGACGATGGTCTGCGCCTGCTCCAGAGCATCGTGAACCGACTCGTACTCTTTCCACAGGTTGACTACGTTCTGTAGATCGCTGTATTCACGGCCCAGCCGACGCATCGCGTTGTGGTCCTGCGCTGTCTCCGGCAGTGAAAGAAGTCTCTCGACCTCCAGGTGCCGCTCAGCGATCTCTCCGAGCCGTTTCAGCATGGAATCTTGCATGGTTCGAGAATAGCACGGTGGGTGCTGGAGCTACTGATTGCCAGGTACTGGAATTGTGCCCATCAAGTGGTCGGAGGCTACTTGAGATGGCTTTCGACCGACTCGAGCGAGATCTCGACCTGTGGATCGTCGCCTTGCATGGGCTTGACCGCAACGGTTCCTGATTCCAGTTCCCGTTCTCCCAGTATGAGCGCGTTGGCGGCCTGCACCTGGTTGGCGTAGCGCATCTGCGCTTTGAAGGAGCGGTTGGGAGCAAGGATGGCCGATATGCGCTTCGACCGAAGTTCAGATGCCAGCCTGGCCGCGGCGGAGCGGGCGTCGCCCACGCTTACGATTACCGCATCTAGCGACTCCCGCTCCGGCAGAGGAATCTCTTGTTCCTTCAGTTCGAGGATGATCCGCTCGATGCCAGATCCGAACCCGATTCCCGGTGTCGGCTGGCCGCCGAGAATCTCGATCAGCGGGTCGTAGCGCCCACCTGCCAGCATCGTGCCCTGGCCGCCAGCGTCTTTAGGCTCGAACTCGAAAACCGTCCTGTTGTAGTAGTCGAGACCTCGAACAAGCCGGTGATCGACAACGTAGTCGAAGCTGGGATAGATCTGCTTGAGGCCGTCCAGTAAGCCCAGAAGCTGCTCCCAGTGATCCCGGGATTCGCCCTCCAAGTGATCAACAGACCTGGGAGCTTCATCGGCCAGACGCTGAGTTGCCCGCTCCTTGGAGTCTAGGACTCGAAGAGGGGCTCGTTCCAGCCGGGCGCGGTCAACTCCCGGCAGATCAGATTCGTATTTCGAGAAGTAGTTGCGAAGCTCGCCCAGGTAAGTCACTCGCTCTGCCGGATCGGCGATCGAGTTGATTCTCAGTGTGAAATCAGAGATTCCAAGTCGACTAATGTAGGCGAATCCCAGTTCAATCAGCTCGGCATCGACACTTGCCGAGCCATCGCCAATCGCCTCTGCTCCGAACTGGTTGTGTTGTCTCAGCCTGCCCGCCTGCGGCCGCTCGTAGCGAAACATCGGGGCCAGGTAGAACTGCCTCACCGGCTGGGGCAGGTTCTGCATGCCGCTCTCGATGTAAGCCCTGCAGACAGCAGCTGTGCCTTCGGGCCTCAGCGTCAGGGAATCGCCGCCGAGATCCTCGAAGGTATACATCTCCTTCTGGACGATGTCGGTCTCATCACCAACCCCGCGCTGGAACAGGTGAGTCGATTCGATGATCGGTGTGTCGATACGCTCATAGCCGAAGTCTGCGGCGACTGCCCGCGCAGTGCGGCGGACGTAGTTCCAGTACGCCTGGTCCGACGGAAGAATGTCTTGGGTGCCACGGGGCTTCTTGAACATCGTGTTTGCAAGGCTACGTTACGAAGCCGTGGTGCTTTCCTGGATTTCGCCGACGCACCGGCGCTCGCCGGCGTCTTAGCTGCCCAGACCAGCCATCTGGTAGATCTTGCCTTCGGTCTTGATCGCAGGTGCGTACATCATCCGGGCGTTGTGCATCTCGCGGATGTTCTCAGCGCCCACATATCCCATCGACACCCGAAGGGCTCCAACCAGGTTCTCCGTTCCGTCAGTCCTTGAAGACGGGCCGTAGAGCAACTGGTTCAAGGAGTACTGAGTGCCAACGGATAGGCGGGTGCCTCGCGGCAAAGATGCGTGTGGAGTGGCCATTCCCCAGTGATTGCCTTTGGCCGGAGCTTCCACCGTCTTGGCAAGTGGCGAGCCGATCATCACAGAGTCAGCGCCGGCAGCGAACGACTTGCAGACATCGCCTCCGGTGCGAATCCCACCGTCTGTGATGATGGGCACGTAGCGTCCGGTCTCCTGGAAATAGTCATCCCTTGCCGCTGCGCACTCGATAGTCGCCGATACCTGCGGCACGCCGATGCCAAGCACTTCTCGGCTTGTACAGGCAGCGCCCGGACCAACGCCGACGAGAACTCCGTGAACTCCCTCGGCCATCATCTCCTTGACGACATCGTAGGTGACGGTGTTGCCGACAAGCACTGGAACATCAAGCTGATCGACCAGTTTTGAGAGCACCAGTCCTTCCAGCGAGCGGGAGTTGTGGCGGACTGTCACGACGGTTCCCTGAACGACTACGACATCGGCTCCGGCCTCCTGTGCCAGTGGAGCCATGCGCTTTGTGCTTGCAGGGACAAACGAAACGGCGGCGATTCCGCCGCCGTTCTTTATCTCCTCGACTCTTTTGCCAACCAGCTCTGGCTTCATCGGCTGGGAGTAGAGCTTCTGCATGAGAGCCGTTGCGGCTTCCCGGGGTGTCTCCGCAATCTCTCGGTAGATCGGCTCTGTGTCTTCGTAACGGGTGTGAATCCCGTCCATATTCATAACGGCCAGACCGCCGGCCTTTGTCATCTCAATGGCGAAATTGGCGTCGACCACCGAGTCCATAGCCGAAGCCATGAATGGGATCT
>JANQIZ010000077.1 GCA_028281895.1 Dehalococcoidia bacterium | reverse complement strand
CGGCTAGCCTGAAGACTACGCCGTCGTATTCACGCCTGCTCCGGGCATGTCGAGCGCCATCACTTCGAGCGCAAGTTGCGGGATAGCGTTCGCTTCTAGGGCCGTCCTTGCAGACCCAACAGCATCTGCTCCGCGGACGATATCAGGCTCGCTCAGTTGGCCCGCAATCTGTTGAATCTCAGCCAGCCAGTCCGAATTGATCACGAGGTCAGGCAGTTCGGATTTGGCGACAGCGATGTCGCGCCACCATTGCTGCCAGCGAGATAGTTCTGCAAGCACAGAGTCTCGATCCCTCCGGAAGCGTCCGGCAAGCTCTGATGCGTACGAGAAGCGGACCTCCAGGTCACCCGCAAGTGCGGTGAGAATGCGCGTAGCGGTCTGGGTGTAGACCTCAAGCACTGCAGGGTCTTGCAGTGCAGAGATCGCCCAGCCAGGTCTTCCTGAAGCGAGTCGTGACAGACGCTCGGCTTCTTGGGCATCGGCCTCATACGAATTTACGAGGTTCTCGGCGATGACATTCGCTGTAACAGGCCGCAGGCTGATGCGCTGGCAGCGCGACACGATAGTTTCCGGCAGCGATTCGGGGTCTGTAGCGACGAGAACCAGGTAGACATCCTCTGACGGCTCTTCGAGTGTCTTTAGCAGAGCGTTTGCTGCGGCTTCTGATAACTCCTCGGCTCCATCGATAATGAAGACTCGCGATCTGCCTTCGAACGGCTTGAGCGCTGCATCGCGCTGGAGTTCGTGGATGTGATTGATCGATATGTTCTGGCGTTGGCCTGAGCCCGTTTCGCCCTGGGTGCCTGGAGTCTCCTTGAGCGGAGTTGATCTGTCGATGAGTCGCACGTCTGCGTGCTGGCCGTTGCGGATTCGCTGTGCCGCCGGGCACGATGCGAGGTCCAGAATCGGCGCATCTCCGAACAGGTCGGGTTGAGGATCGCAGTTGACTAGACATGCGAAATCTATCGCCAGGGTTCGGCGGCCGATGCCATCGGGTCCAGTAATCAAGTAGGCGTGTGACAGCCGTCCGGTCATGTTCGCCGCATTCAGCATCTGAACTGCAGCGTCATGGCCGAACGTCTTCCACCCGGTGGCAGGTGGGATCTGTGTGGCAGCCTCAGACAAGACTCGTCGCCAGGAGGTCTTCGTACGTCTCGCGCCTGCGGATCAGCCGGGCTTGACCGTCCTTCACCATTACGATCGCAGGCCTTGTGGTCATGTTGTAGTTGCTGGCCATAGGGACTGAGTATGCGCCCGATGTGGGTGTGCAAACGAGATCGCCTGATTCGAGCAACGGGAGATCGACATCCCGCGCGATGTAGTCGCCGGACTCGCAGTATTTGCCAGCGATCGTGACCTTCTCCTGCGGCGTAGCGTACGGATCGTATGCGCGGCGAACTGTGTACTCGGACGAATACAGGGCAGGGCGGATGTTATCGCCCATTCCACCGTCCACGCTCACGTAGACTCGCACGTTCGGGATTCGCTTGATTCCGCCCACCTGGTAGACCGCCACGCCTGCGCGAGCGACGATCGCCCGGCCCGGCTCTACGGTGAGCAAAGGCTCGTCGAATCCGAAGCGGTCGCAGGCAGATCGCACAGCCTGTGCAATCTCTGTCGCGTATTCAGTGATCTGTGGCGGCAGCTCTTCGCCCACATAGCCGACGGCAAAGCCTCCGCCGGGGTTGAACTCATCCAGCTTCAGGCCATGTCTGTCCCGCATCTCGGCAGCGAACTGCATCACGTAGTCAATCGCCTGCGAGTATGGCTCCAACTCGAATATCGGTGACCCGAGGTGGAAGTGAAGCCCGACGACATCGAGGTTTTCAGCCGCGACAGCCTTCTCAACTGCCTCTGCTGCAGCGCCGGTCTCGATTGAGAAACCGAACTTCGAATCCAGCACACCGGTCGTGGTGAGCATGTGTGTATGTGGATCGACACTCGGAGATACGCGCAGCAGCACCTTCTGTCTGACTCCGCGTTCGCCTGCGACATCGTTCAGCAACTCGATCTCATAGAACGAGTCGATCGTGATGCGGCCGATCCCGTAGTCGATCGCTTCGCCTAGCTCCTGGCGATCTTTGTTGTTGCCGTGGAAGTTGAGACGCTCTGCAGGGAATCCGGCGGCTTTTGCAAATACAAGCTCTCCACCGGTCACCACGTCCATGTGCAGGCCTTCTTCGGCGACGATCTTCGCTACAGCCGGATTGGAGAAAGCCTTGGACGAGTACTCGACATGGCACGGTTCGTACTCGTTGCCGAAGCCGCGCATGAACTGCCGGCACATGTGGCGAATCGTCTCTTCGTCATAGATGTAAAGAGGCGTGCCGAACTCTTCAGCGAGCTGCGAGATCGAGCACCCGCCGATGGTGATCTCTCCAGAGTCGTTGAGATCGGATGTGACCGGAAAGATCTCCTGGTCTGTCTGGCTAAGCGATGGCATGGATGGCTGAGTCACCTTGGATTGAGATCTGAATCACTAGTATGCCATCCAGAATCGGCCTGCTGGGACGTCATGTGAGCATCTGCGCCGCAGATATACTGACTCGCATCTCAGGTGTGGCAAGGTCGAGCCACATCGATCTCATGGACGGATAACACAGAAAGGCGCGCGAGTGACTCAGACGGAGTTCTCCGGCCGGCTTACTGAGCTGGCAACATGCGCAGGTTGAGCGGGTAAGCTCTCGCAGAGCGAACTGGCCAGGGTTCTGGACCAGCTGCCACCTGCTACCTATCAGGACCCTAACGTCCTGGTTGGTTTCGAGTCCGGCGACGACGCGGCCGTCTACCGGATTACGGACGAACTCGCGCTCGTTTTAACCGTAGATTTCTTCCCGCCGATCGTCGATGATCCGTTCAATTTTGGTGAGATCGCGGTCGCCAACGCTCTCTCTGATGTCTATGCGAAAGGCGGCCGTCCTGTCACTGCGCTCAACATCGCCGCGTTTCCTCGCAGTTTGCCACCGGAGATAGTCGCGAAGGTGCTGGAAGGCGGGCAGTCCAAGGCATCGGAAGCAAACGTCTCGATAGTCGGCGGACACACGGTTGATGACGCAGAGCCGAAGTATGGCCTGGCGGTCACCGGCCTGATCAGTCCCGGCCAGCAGGTGGCGAATGACGGAGCGAGGCAGGGCGATGTTCTTGTTCTGACCAAGCCGATCGGCACCGGGATAATCAGCACCGCGGGCAAGGCAGGCGTAGTGGATGATGATGTTCTTGCCGGCGCTGTTAGGTCGATGGCTACTCTGAATCGTGACGCATCAGAGGCGATGCTCGATGTGGGTGTGGATTCGGCTACAGACATCACCGGCTTCGGCCTTCTTGGCCACCTTCACACGATGATGAAGGCAAGTGGAGCTTCGGCCAGCCTGAGACTGGCTGATGTGCCGGTGCTCGATGGCGCTATCGAGTTGCTGGAGCGAGGCGTTGCGCCGGGTGGCACGCATCGCAACGTTGATGCTCTTTCTGGCGCTGTGACGTGGAGTGATGGCGTGACAGAGCTCGATCGATTGTTGCTTTGCGACGCACAGACATCGGGCGGACTGCTGATCTCTGTCCCTGAGCATGGAGCGGACGACCTGCTGGACGCACTCGGCCAGCGCAACACACTGGCAGCATCGGTGATCGGCACGGTCGAATCTGGCGCCGCTGGTCAGATCACTGTTTCCTGACGATTACTCCGAACTTCCGGACTCTTTCCATGCCCGCGCCCGCTCTTCTTCATTGAGGTCGGCGAGAGCCGTTTCGCCTGCGATGCTTTCGGCCTTCAACACACGGTTGCGCAACTGGATCGCAGCGGTTCGCAACGCGATCTCAGGATCGATGCCTGCCTGTCTGATCTCCCTGGATACCTGCATCAGAAGCTCAGCCGCTCTCTGCTCGGACTCTTCCGGCGTTTCTCCCTGGCGCGTTTCAAATACCGCTTTCTGCTCGCTGTCCACGGCTTCTGGCCACTTCAGTCCGGCCTTGATGGTGCGGCGTTGAACTGAACCGGCAAGAGCGAGCGCTGGTAGAGATGCAGGGAGGCTCGCCACAGCAGACTTCTTACCGCTTTCGGTGCGCTTCAGCCGCTCCCACTGGTCGATCACCTCATCGGGATCTGTGATCTGTTCCGCTCCTGCGAAGACGTGCGGATGGCGATCTATTAGCTTCTGGCGCACTCTGTCTGCTGTGGAGGCCGCATCAAAATCACCTGTGCGACGAGCGATGTCCGTGTGGAAGGCCACGTGCGTCATCAGATCGCCGAGCTCTTCCTCAATGCCATCAGCGTCTTCGGAATCGACCGCGTCTAGCAGTTCGTACATCTCTTCCAGCGTGTGCTGGCGCAGCGAAACGTGAGTCTGTTCAGCGTCCCACGGACATCCACCGGGATCTCGGAGTTGCTCAACCGTGGCGATGAGCCGCCCAAATGCCTCTCCAGCCTTAGCGGCGTATTCAGATATCTCTTCCAAAGTCGGTCTCCGTTCGGTTTGGACGGCGTTCGGGACAGTATCCTACTCAACATGCAGCGATCAGTGTCTTCATCATTGCGAGAGCGGATCATCCCGCCAGCGTCGCGTCCCGCCGATGGCCGCGGCTGGATCGTGGCATCGCTTGCCGCGCTGTTTGCTATTGCGCTCCCGGTGTTCGTGATCCTTGCGAACGTGGAGTATGTGACGAAGAGCGAGTGGCTCTACTCATACAACTGGTGGCGCAATGGGATTCCTGAGCGGACAAATCTGCCGGCATCGGAGCTGAACAGCGGGGCAGACCAGATCAAGGACTACTTCACGAATGACGAAGAGCGTCTTGATCTCCTGGTGAATTTCCGAGGCGAGGAGATCTCGCTCTACAACGAGCGAGAGATTCAGCACATGGTTGATGTGAAGGGGCTGATGCAGGGTGTGTTCAACGCTGTGAGAATCACCGGTGGGATCGCGCTGCTGCTGGTAATCGCAGCGGCTTTCTACTTCGGTCGAGGCGCCTGGGAGTTGCTAACCACGACGCTGCGATGGTCGGCGCTGGGCTCAGGGATTGTGGTCGGAATCTTAGGGATAGCGATACTGGTCGATTTCGATTTCGTGTTCCGCCAGTTCCATTTTCTGAGCTTTGCGAACGACCTGTGGCTGCTCGACCCAAGGCGGGATTTCCTGATCATCATGTTCCCGCAGCGATTCTTCTTCGAGGCGACGCTGTTTATCGCTGTCTTCTCAGTCGTTCAGTTTGCTGCGCTGATGTACGCGGTTGCGCTGGCAAGACGGCGCTTTGGCTCTGAGATGTAGAAATCGACCGACCTGCCGAGCTAGAGGGTTGAGTCTCGATAGATTCTCGATACGAGGTCGCGTTCGATCGAGTAGGTCATTACCTCTACAGCTTCATCCGGCGTTACCCACTGGACCGCTGCGATCTCATCATCCGGCTTGAACGGGTTGCGTTCGACGAGCGCCATCCGGTAGTAGACAACGATCTTCGGCTGGCCTCTGACGAGGTATGAGAGCGGGTCGATGATGCTGATGATCTCGCCCTTGCAGCCTGTCTCTTCCTCGACCTCGCGTATAGCAGCCTCTTCGATCGACTCGCCTCTGTCGAGATGGCCCTTGGGGAGAGACCAGTCGTCGTACTTGAAACGCTTGACTATGGCGATGCGCAGGCTGCCGTCAGATATGTCCTCGATCAGGCCCCCAGCAGCCACGTCGATGCGTGTCTTCTTGCTCTTCGCCATGGCCGCTAGTCGCCTGCGCCCGATGCGTCGCGCATGGCCCAGAAGACCCGCTCAGGGCTCATTGGAAGCTCGGTGATGCGAGAGCCGGTGGCATCGTGCACCGCGTTGGCGAGCGCAGCTGCTGGCGGGATGATGGGTGGTTCGCCGACACCGCGTATGCCGAATGGGCCGTCGTCCGCAGGAGTTTCGAGGATCACACATTCCATCATCGGAAGGTCCAGCGCAGTAGGCATTCGATAGTCTAGAAGGCTTGAGTTGCGCATCTGGCCGCGGTCGTCGTAGACGTACTCCTCGTTGAGCGCCCAGCCGATCCCCTGCGCTGCTCCACCGTGCATCTGGCCCTCAACCTGCGTGCGGTTGATCAGCCTGCCAACGTCCTGGAAGATCGTGAAGTCGAGTGTGTGCACTTTGCCTGTGCCTGGATCGACCTCGACATCAGCGATGTTGAGCGCGTAGCCGTTTGCTGCCCGCATGTTTGGGTCGCTCGATGCGGTGGCCTCGATCGGCACAGCCTGAGCGTTGATGATCCTGGCAGCCTCTTTGAAACTCACCTTGCGGTCCTGGTTATCGCGCGGGAAGAAGCTGCCGCCTTGATACTCGACGAACTCGGCATCGACGTTGAAGTGAGAGGCCAGCTGGTTGCGCATGATGTCGAGGACAGCCATGCCTGCCTTGTAGACCGCATCAGACTGCGTTCGCGTGACCTTTGATCCCGCAGATGATCCGGTGAACGGAATATCGTCCGTGTTGGCGATCCTGACCGAGACTTCGCCCGGTTCGATGCCAAGGGTCTCGGCCGCAAGTTGAGCCAGGCCGGTGCGGACACCCGAGAGGTCGACAGAGCCGGTTGTGAGAACCACGCTGCCGTCAGGCTGTACGAGCATTCGGGAGCTGGCCTGATCGACTCCGCAGGGCCACCAGCCGATGCCGACGCCGCGTCCTGTTGGCCAGCCCTTCGCCGAAGCCTTGATCGGCCTCGTGTAAGCGGGATGCGCCTTTGCCGCCTCCAGCATCTCTACTATGCCCAGTCGCGTGTACTGGTTGTCATCGACAGTGAAATCGTCTGTCTTTGAGGCGTTCATCAATCGGAAATCCATCGGCTCGATACCGAGCTTGCCGGCCAGCTCGTCGACCACCTGCTCGGTGCAGAAGGAGCTGACCGTTGCGCCTGGCGCGCGGTATGCGGCAACGCGAGGCGTGTTCGTCACGACGTCATAGCCATCTACCCGACTGTTCTCGGGCTGGTAGCAGGCGAATACAGACTGGACGCCGCGCATGATCGGCGCGCCCGGGAATGCTCCGGCTCCGTAGACCAGGCGGGACTGCGCAGCCTTGATCTTGCCGTCCTTCGTGGCCCCCATCTTGATCGTCACAACAGCGGCAGCACCCGGTCCAGTCGCCTTGAGCACCTCCTCGCGGTTGAGGACGATCTTCACAGGCCTGCCAGACTTGCGAGACAGAATCGCCGCGACGGGAGTGACGCGTGGCAGTGTCTTGGCGCCGAACGCTCCGCCGACTTCCAGTGGCGTGACGGTGATATTTCCTGCATCCAGCTTCAGCAGGTTCGCCAGGTTGCCACGAACAGCGAATGAGCCCTGCGTATTGGCCCAGACATCGAGATGACCGTCCTCTTTCCAGTACGCGGTCTCTGCCTCGGGCTCAAGGTATCCCTGGTGAACGATCGAGGTCTTGAAGGTTCGCTCAACGATCACATCGGACTCTGAGAAGCCCTTCTCAACATCGCCGCGGCCAGCCTCCATGTGGGCAGCGATATTGCTTGGAGTGTCTCCGGTTCCGCTCAGTGATCTGGCAACGAGTCCTTCGTGCAGCAGAGGCGCGTCGGCAGCCATCGCCTCGATCGGATCTGTGACAGGCTCAAGCACCTCGTAGTCAACCTTAACCCGGCGCGCAGCTTCTCTTGCGGTGTGGATGTCCTCTGCGGCAACAGCAGCAACTGGATGTCCTTCGAAGAGAACCTTGCGGTTGGCCATCATCAGGTTGGCCAGGAACTGGATGCCGATATCGACCTCACCCGTGTCCAATTCTCCGCTGATATCAGAAGGAAAGTCAGCTGCGGTGCAGACGGCGTACACGCCCTGCAGCGCCTCGGCTTCGGAGGTATCTATGCTCACGATCCGGGCATGTGCATGTGGCGAACGGACGATGACACCGTGGAGCGAGCCGGGCAAGGTGAAATCTGCGCCGAA
>JANQIZ010000286.1 GCA_028281895.1 Dehalococcoidia bacterium | reverse complement strand
TGCTATCTCGGCTACCTCCAGGATCGTGCCAACCTCGTTGTTGGCGAGCATGACACTGACCAGCGTGGTCTCTGGACGGATGGCGGCAGCGACCTTATTCGGATCAACCGAACCGAACTCGTCGACGGGCAGAATTGTTACGTCGTAACCGGCCTTCTCAAGCTGCTCGAACGGGTGCAGCACTGCGTGATGCTCAACGGCGGTGGTTACGACATGGCTGCCGTGCTCTCGCATCGCAGCGGTGACACCCTTGATGGCCGTGTTGTTCGACTCGGTTCCATTGCCAGTGAACACCACTTCGCTGGTGCGGCAGTTCAGCACAGCAGCCACTCGCTCTCGCGACTCTGCGACCGCATCCCGAGCCTCCTGAGCGATGGAGTAGAGACTGGAAGGGTTGCCGAATCTCTCGCCGAAGTAGGGCTGCATGGCAGCAAACACTTCGGGCCTGACAGGCGTTGTTGCTGCGTGGTCCAGGTAGATCATGGGTAGTTGGAGAATGGCAGGTAAGCGGTCTGCAGTCCTGCGCGCTCAGGCTTATTGGCCAATCCTACTCTCACGCCCTGGTGATCGCTTCGTACTTAAACGCCGAACCATCGGCTTCCGTGTATTCAGACATGGCTGACAGCAAAAGTCTGTCTCCGTTACACTTGCGTGCTTGTGCGGAGTTAAATCCGCGGGACGCCGGGAAGCCGTATCCAGACTTCGCAGGCGTTGCAGCAATAGTTGAGGGAGATTCACTGATTGATCAAGCTTGAGCACATGTCGAAGAACTTCGGCCCGTATCCGGCAGTCATCGACGTGTCGTTTGAGGTGCTCAAGGGCGAGATCGTTGGCTTTCTTGGCCCTAACGGAGCAGGAAAGACCACAACGATGCGTGTGCTGACGGGCTTCACTCCGCCATCCGAAGGTGAAGTGACCATCGCCGGTTACAACATCGAATCTCACTCTCTCGACGCCCGCCGCCACATCGGCTACCTGCCTGAATCGGTGCCGCTCTACCTTGATATGACTGTGGCGGACTACCTGCAGTACATGGGCAGGATCCGCGGCATGAACAAAGCATGGATCAACGAACGGCTTGATCGCGTCATCGACGTGGTGAGGCTGGGCGACTACCGGAACACACTGGTGGGCCGCCTGTCCAAGGGCTATCGTCAGCGAACGGGAATCGCCCAGGCGATCCTGCACAACCCCGATGTGCTCATCATGGATGAGCCTACTATCGGCATCGACCCGATCCAGGTTGTGGAGACCCGCGAGCTGATCAGTGAGCTGGGATCAGAGCACACACTGCTCCTCAGCTCTCACATACTTCCCGAAGTCAGCATGATCTGTAAGCGGGTGCTTGTCATCAACGATGGCCGCATCGTCGCTGACGACAAGCCTTCCGCACTCTCTTCCCGCCTTCTGCATGCCGAGAGAATTGAGCTGGGAGTTCGGGACGCTGAGTCCCGGGATGTGATCCGTGCTCTCCGCGACCTCGAAATGGTCATCGATGCCCGCAGCGATGCCAGAGCTGAGCAGCAGCAGCGAGCAGAAGCTGAGGGCAGGCTGGCGCTTCTTGTTGATGCCCGCCCGAACCAGGGAGCCGCCGAGATCATTGCCAGAACTGTTGTCGATAACGGCTGGGGGCTCACGACGCTGAACCCGCTGCCGCTGACGCTGGAGGAGATATTCCTGCAGCTCACGACTGAAGAGGAGCTGTAGAACCAGGCCGTGCTAACCAATATCGGAGTGATCGCGGGCAAAGAGATCCGCACATACTTTGCGTCGCCGATGGCCTATGTCGTCGCCGCCGCATTCCTGGCAATCACAGGATTCTTCTTCGTCGCCTCTGTTTCGGACGCATTCTCTGAGGCGTCGATTCGAGGGTTCCTCGCGGGCGCCGTCTTCTTCATGATCTTCATGTCGCCTGCGCTGACGATGCGACTGATCGCTGAGGAACAGAAACTCGGCACACTGGAGCTGCTGTTCACATCGCCTCTGCGCGAGGCTGAAGTCGTGCTCGGCAAGTTCCTCTCAGCGCTGTTCATCCTGCTCGTGATGTTTGCGCTGTCCCTGTTCTTCGTGCTCCTCCTCTACATCTATGGAGTGCCGGACAGTGGACCTATCGCCAGCGGCTACCTCGGCCTGATCCTCTACGGTTCAGCCACCCTCGCTGTCGGAATCTTCGCCTCCGCGCTTAGCGGAAACCAGATCGTGGGACTGATCGTCGGCGCAGGCATCCTGACCGGCATGACCGTGATCGACCTGATCTCAGATCGAGTCACAGGAACTGCTCAAGAGGTTCTGAACGGCTTCCAGCTGGGCGCTTCGTTCTCAGTATTTGACCTCGATAGCTTCGGAGTGGCGCAAGGCGGCCACTTCGCAGACTTCGCTCGCGGCATCATCTCCCTGGGAGACATCGCCTACTACCTGTCCATAACTGCGGTCTTCCTCGTTTTGACCGTTGTAGTCCTTGAAGCCAGAAGGCTGCGATAAGCAACTAATGACGACACCTAACGAACCGCCAGTAAACAGGCCAACACCTGACGAAGTTCGACCCACCGCGGCTGGTCTGTACCAGCGCCTGCGGGAGAACGCGTCCTCAATCACACAAGGGCTCACGCTGGCCGGCGCCGGCGCGATCATCCTTGGCGGAATCGTCTGGCTGTTCGTCGTCGATCTGCGAAGCGCAGCGCTATTCGTAGTGCTGGCAGGCGCCGTGCTCCTGCTCGCCGCTGCCGGAGTCGCTTGGCGGACAGTGAGATCAGCGCTATTCGGACGAGGCGGCAAGTACGGCATCAACTCCGTGACCGTCTTGCTCGTCGGCATCGGCATAGCCGCTGGCGTGAACTATCTGCTCTTCTGGGCCGACAGCCGTCCCAATCCGCCGGGCTTCCTGCGCGGCGGCACGACCTTCACGAAGGAGTTCTTGCTAGAAGACAAAGTGCGCGTGACTCTCGATGCTCTTAACGAGCCGGTTCGAATCACCGCATTCTTCCCTACCGACACGCCAGCCGAGCGGGCTGCATGGCGCGAGACGGAAGACACGCTATCTGAGTTCGAGAGGCGCTCTACAGCTGAACCACTTACCTACCGCCAGATTGACCCCGAACTCAATCCGGGCGAGGCCAGTCGATTCGGTGTCACCACATACCCGGCACTTGTTGTGGAAGGCGTCAACTCCCAGCGTCGCGAGATCGTCCGCCCTGCCGCGAGCGAGGCGGGAGAGCTCGATCGATTTACAGAGCAGGACATCGTCACAGGCCTGCTAGTCGTTAACCAGATTCAGCAGAAGCAGGTGATGTTCATCTCCGGTCACTCGGAGCGGGACACGACCGACAGGCAGACGCCTGACGGCTACGGGCTTGCCTGGGATGCGCTGGAACGAGAGAACTACCGGGCCACAAACGCTACGTTGCAGGAGCTCGGATCACTGATCGCAGGCGGCAATACGGACGCTATCCCGGCGGTGGTAGTGATCGCCGATCCACGGCAGGATCTGTCAGAGACGGATGGGCAGATACTCCGCGAGTACACGCGCACTGGCGGATCGGTGATGCTCCTGCTTGAGCCTGACACGACGCCGGAGACGTTCCTCACGTACCTGTCGAGGTATGGCGTGGCTGTGGGAGTTGGTGAGGTTGTCGACACGGCGAGCTTCATCCCACCCAACCCGGCGTTCCTGCAGATCAAGCGATCCAATCAGCAGTTCCCGCCGCACGAGATCAACCCGGAATTTGACGTCGTCTACTTCCCGGGCTCGACCTACCTGGCAACGACTATCGATCCAGTTTCGATCCCACAGGAAGACGATGGCACACCGCTGGTTCAGCACCGGGTGATAGCAACGTCCACACTGGCAAGCTGGGCCGAAACTGACGTCGACGGCGAGATCGAATTCAATAACGACTCCGCCGACCGGCCAGGACCGCTGCCAATCGCCGTAACGGTGAACGCGATCGCAGAGCTTCAGGGTGCGCCGATTATCGAGTCCGGGGAGTTCCTCCAGACGCACATCGTTGTCATCGGTGACTCGGACTTTGCCTCCAACCAGGCATTCGCATCGGCCAAGAACGGCGACCTGTTCGTCAACTCGGTCAACTGGCTTGCCGAGGACTTCGAGCTCATCTCGATCCGCTCAAAGACAGACGCCTTCAGAGAACTGGTTCTCACGTCTACGGAGCGTGACTTCGTGCGCTGGAGCGGATGGCTCCTGATGCCGACGCTGATCGCTGCGGCCGGCGTCTGGTCATGGTGGCGGAGGCGCTAGTCGATGAATCTCCGAGTCGTTCTTGTCCTTGTCATCATCGCGTCATGGTCCGCAGTCGGAGCCGCGTTTATCGTCGACTCTGATATAGGCGAAGAGGGCCGCGTTGATGAGCCGCCATTCTTCTATAACGTGCCCGTCGAAGACATCGTCAGCATCAGGCTGGAGAACGACGGCGAAGAGGTTTCATTCCATTTCCGAGAGGCCATCAGGCGCTGGTACTTTGACGAATCGACCGGATTTGTTGAGACGCCCGCTGATCTGTTCCGCTTCGGTGGTATCACCACTCTGCTCGGCGGCCCTCGCACCACGCGGGTTCTGAGCGCTGAATTTGACGACCCTGCCGAGTTTGGTCTCGATGATCCGATCAGCCGCTACACGATCGGCCTGCGCAACGGCGACGAGCGAGTCCTGCTCATTGGTGACCAGACGGTCAATGGCGAGAGCACATATGCCCAGATAGAGACCTTTCCTCAGCTAGTGCTCGTCGACACCTCCTGGAGCAGCGTCCTGGATAGGCTTGTGCAGGAGCCTCCGGTTCCCGAGTGGCTGTTCGATCTTGATCCTGATCAAGTCCGCGAGATCCTCCTGTTCGAAGAGAACGAGGTCATACGCGCATACGGAATCAACAGAGATACCGACACATATCATCTCTGCGATCTTCCGGTCGAGGCTGACCCCTGCACTGGCTCGGAGCCGGTTGACGAAGAGGCCTTCCGCTCTGCCATCGAACACATCGCCGCACGCGAGATCGAAGGCGCGGTGGCGCTCGGCCTGCCGGACCAGGATGCTTTCATCCCTTACGGGGCTGATGAAAACTCTCCCTACATGGCGATCCGAGTCGAACGCCCATCGCCAACACAGCCGAACGTGACCGAGGTCGACCGAGTATCGATGACTATCGGCGATGTGACTGAGGACGGAGAGCACCGCTACGCGGTCATGAACGAGACTTCAGACGTGGTTATCGTGACCCGCGAGTGGGCAGACCAGGTGCTGGAACTCTTCCACGGCGAGCCGCTCACTCAGTCCTAGCCAGGGCTGGCTGGCTAATTAGCATCTTCGTTCAGCGAGGATCAGTCCAAACCACTACAATCCGGCCACGGCACAATTCTCTCACTATGGACTGTTCCTATGGCTACAACACCCGCGAACGACTTAGAGCAACCGATCTCAAAGCAGGACAAGAAAGTTTGCTTTGTTATCGCGCCTATCGGAAGTGAAGATAGCGCAACCAGGCGAGCAACAGATGGCATGCTCGATTCTGCACTTAATCCCGTTCTAAATGACAGGTATGACGTAGAGGTTGCGCATCGGATCTCCCAAACCGGTTCAATCACTCAACAAGTGTTGAAACGAGTATTACAGGCAGATCTAGTAGTGGCTGTGATATCAGAACTCAACCCAAATGTTATGTATGAATTAGGGATTCGTCACGCGGCAGCCAAACCAGTGGTGGTGCTAGCAGAGAGCGGTACCAAACTACCGTTTGATGTAGCGACTGAAAGAACCATATTCTATGAACCTGATCCGATGGGTATGCTTGAACTTAGTAAAGAACTCTCACAAGCACTAAAACACATTCGATCGGGTCAAGAAGAGGACAACCCGGTAACGCGTGCAAATAAAGGGATTGCAGCTTTGGCCAGCACTGGCCCGCAAGATCCGACGACCCACATTATTGAACGACTAGATCGCCTAGAAGTTCAAATTGCTCGTTCATGGTTCGATCTGAAAAATCCAAATAGAAGCGCCGACATCTCAAGACCACCGACTGGGCCCATGCAGATCAAGGGATCTAAAAGCCAAATCGTTAGCTTTCTGTACGAGATTGATGAATTCGAAACTGCCATGGCACTAAGTGAAAAAGATGAACCAGATGGCGAGATTAGCATCTCAATTATGCCTAATGACACTCCTTACACTCCGGAGAGAGTTCAAGAAGTGGCCTCGTCGATGGGACTAACAGTCAATTGGTACTACTGATGGGATAACTGAAATTCAAGCTCCAACCATGAACGGAGAGATCATCGCGATCGGCCGCGAGCTGTTGATGGGCGAGCTCGTCGACACCAACACGGCGTACTTCGCGCAGGAGCTTGCGAACGCTGGAGTCACGGTGCGCTGGGCATCGCAGGTCGGCGACGACATCGAGCATCTGCACGAGGCGTTTGAGCGAGCGCTGGACCGCTCTGACGTCATCATCACCTCAGGCGGGCTCGGGCCAACCAGCGACGATCTGACCCGTGAAGCCGTCGCCTCTGTCCTCGGAGAAGAGCTGACGGTCGATCGTGACATGGTCTCGTGGATCGAAGGAGTCTTCAAGGAACGCGGCATCACGGAGATGCCTCGCACCAACATCAAGCAGGCGAACATCATCCCGTCCGCATCGTTCCTTCCCAATCCCGGCGGCACAGCCCCCGGCTGGTGGGTCAAGAACAACGGCAGCGACATCTTCCTGACGCCCGGACCGCCGCGTGAGATCAAGCGCATGTGGAATGACCACATCGGCCCCGCTATCCGTCAGATGACCGGATCGGGAGTCGTGCACACCCGCATCCTGCGAACAGCAGGCATGACCGAGGGCGGCATCGATGAGGTTCTTAGCGACCTGTTCGGCCAGGAGAACCCTTACCTTGGCATCTACGCACATACGAACGGGATCGAGCTGCGCATCATTGCGCGGGCTGCGACAGACGACGACGCCCTGGCGATGACCGAGCCGCTTGAGGCGGAGATCAGGCGTCGGCTGGGCCCGACGATCTGGGGAGCGGACAACGACTCCGCGGCGTCTCGACTTGGGGACCTGCTGGTCGGATCGAGCATGACAGTCGGCGTCGTTGACTCAGGCACCGGCGGCACGGTGGCATCGATGCTCTCGCACGTTCCAGACCATGCCCGCTGGTTCAGGGGCTCGATGGTCACCGGCCCGGGTGGATCGCCACTTGCGACGCCGCTGCTTGAGTCGATGCTCGGCGGGCCTGCAGGAAGAACAGCGGGAGCGGTGAGCGAGGCCGCAGCGCACCAGATGGCGGTGAACGCACGGCAGTTGCTCGGAGCAGACCTCGGCATTGGAATCACTCCGCCGTCCGCAGACGACGATGAGCAGATGAAGGGCACGATCTTCGTTGGCCTGTCGTCTCCCGACGGCGAGAAGGTCGTGCGCGGCCGCTTCTACCAGTCAGCAGACCGCGCCCTGCCCCGCGCAGCGATGTTTGTCCTCACAGAGGCGACAAGAGCGCTGATGGCAGACGAGGTTTAGCGTCGTCAGATGATCACGAAAACTGGCTGATGTGGGCGTCGAAACTGCGGTTGAACTGACTGAGTTTCATGTTTGACATTGTCATTTGCCGACCACCGATCAACTGGGCGTACTTGTAGCAGACTTCGTCGCTCGGATCGATGACAAGCCACTTAGCCGATTGATTCGCCTGAAACGAAACGGCCAGTGTCGATCTTGCCTTGGAATCGGCTTCTGGCAACGAGTATCCAACAACAATTACCTTGTCCGCTGCCAGCAGTTCCATCATGAATCTCTCCCACTGAACTTCCAACAGCTGGTAAGTCTGGTCTGAATACTTGTAGTAGCTTGGCTCGAGGATTACTGGCATGTCAGTCGGATTCGGTGAGGCAGCATAGGATTGCCACTGCTCAGGGAGTGAACCAGAGCCCGACCACCGCAAATATGTCAACCGGCCATTGATCAACCACCAATTAATGCCGCCGTGCAGCTTGAGAAATAGATGAGATGCAGTTCTCGGAGATCCCCAATTATTAAGATCGACGGCTAGAGTTGGGTTGCTTCTAGAGATTGACGTGGTAGCAAACGGTCTTTGAGAGTAATAGAAGGACGCCTCGAAGATACAATCCCAATTGAATGATGCCCAGGTAGTATGCGAGAAGTTTGAACTCGTGTATTCAATCAGTTGGTTGAGATGCCCAGGCCGAGTACTCTTCCCTTCAAATGTCGCTCGCTGAATCAGTACATACAGACCCTTTCTAAACTCGGAGTACTCGGAATCCGTCAAAACATCCGATACGTTGGGCTCCTGCGACATGTCACGCAGTAATGTGAGCATCTGCTCGACCGTCAATGATTGGTCAGATGTCCTAAGTGCGTGACCACGCGGCCACCAGAAAACTCGATTCAGAAGTGCCACCAACCGCGGGTTTTGGGACAAGTACTGTCGGGCATGGCGATCCTTGAACAAACCTCGGAGCGTGGGGACCCCAAAATCTGCCGAAGCTCCGGCTCCTAGGATCACGACGGCTCTCATCGCAACACATCCTCCGATGAGCACAATCTGGGGGCAAACCAGATTCAGTTGTAAAAAAACCTACCCTACGTCGTCAACGCTCTGTACAGCTGCGGGAGCCTTGCTGGGAGCATTGTGATGTCTGGCAGGACCTCATATGAAAAATCCTCCATCATCGTCTTCAGGTAGTCGTGGCCTGACTTGTCGACAGTCAGGCAGAACGGAGTGATCCCGTTCTGTTTCGCCTCGATCAGCGCCTGGCGGGTGTCGTGCACCGCGTACTCCTTCTCGACGCCCTCGCGGGAGTAACCGCGGTCCTGCGGCCTGCCGTCCGAGATCAGGAACAGGAAGCGAGAGCGAGCGTCCACCTCGGCCAGTTTCGCTGCCGTGTGACGGATGGCGGGGCCCATGCGAGTGGCATGCAGGGGAGCAATGCGGTCGATCCGCTTCGGAACCCTGTCTGAGAATTTTTCCTCGATGTCCTTGATGACATAGTACTCGACGTTCTCTCGACCGTAGCCAGAGAAGCCGTAGATGCCGTAGCTGTCGCCCAGTGTTTCGAGAGCGTTCACCAGCAGGACGATGCCCTCTTTCTCGACATCGACGATCCGCTTGTACGACCTGCGCAGGCCTTCGGCGCGGCGTGACCGGAGCCACACCATGTACTCCACAGGATCGTCAGGCGCGCCCCAGTCATCAGACGGCTTCTTCGCCTCGTCGATCGCCTCCGCGGTCGAGGCGCTCATGTCCAGCAGGAACGCCACAGACACGGAGCGCTCGGTCTTGTTGCGACGCCAGTAGACCTTCTCGTCAGGCGAGACGCCGATCTTCATGTCGATGACAGCTTCAAGCACAGCATCGAGATCCTGCTCTTCGCCGTCTTCGAGCCTCTTCTGCTTGCGGTACTGCTCTGGCACTACAAGTTCGAACTGCTTGCGGATGCGGGCGAGCAGAGACGAGTTGTCCATCAGCGTCTCGCGGAAGAAGTTTGGCTCGCCGTCTGCCATCTCCTTCTCGTGGACAAGGCACCAGCGAGGCTTGTACTCGCCGGCCCGGAAGTCCCACTCGTCGTAGGTGAAGGTGTTGGGCTCAGAAGCCTCAAGTGGGCCGCCGTCCTCGTCGACGTGCTGCATCGGACCCTGCTGGAACTGCTGGTTCTGCGGGTCCCGCTTCTGCAGCTCCTTCATCAGGTTCTCGATCAGCTCGTCAGTGTCTGGAGCCTCCTGCTCGCCTTCGCCTTCCTGCGCGTTCTGCATATCCATCTCGGGCGCGTTCTTCATCAGCTCTTCAAGCTGCTCCTGGGAGATCGGCTCCATGCCCTCGATCTCCTCGCCCATCTCGCCACCCTCGCCGAACTGCAACTGCGACAGGAGCTGCGACAGTTCAGGCTTGAACTCGCCGCGGTAGTCGATCTCCTGGGGTGAGGAGTAGTCCTCTTCCGCTGGAAGATCGCCTTCTGTTTCGTCTTCTGAGTCCTGGCCGTCTGCGGATTCTCCATCCTCACCGGCCTGCGCCTCTGCGCCCTGCATGAACTGCTGGATCACATCATCGCGGTTGACCTCTTCATCGCCACCCTGCTCGTCCTCACCCTCTTCCGACTGCTCGTCCGGGTCCACCGACTCGAACTCGTCTTCGTCGACATCCTCGTTGCGAACGTTCTCAAGGATCGAGTAGATGCGGATCGTCGCCTCCGCGGCATCCTCTACGGTCGCTTCAGGAGACTTCATCCGGTCCAGCAGCCGCCTCACTTTGCGGGCCGACTCCAGATGCTCGCTGGGAGCAATAAGGCCGTCGCGCTGCCCAAGGCTCCAGCGGATCAGGAACTCGACGATAGACTCGCGGGCGGGCAGCTCATCCAGCTCAGGACGGTTCTCAAGAGCGCTCTCCTGGACCTTGCCGTACATCTCGGAGATGCCGCGGTAGGCCTCGGTCACCAGCGCGTCGATGCGAGTACTTTCGACGACTGTGAATACATCAAGCGCCAGCTTGTTGTCAGGGAACAGGTCGAAGAAGCGAGACATGTCTGTGAGGAACTCTCGCTGCTCTGGCACGTCAGCCGACTCTGCCGCATCTGCTTCACCAGTCGAAGCTGCGGCTGAGCCACGCAACTCGGAAAGCTGCTGCTTCGCCTCAGGCGATTGCGCCAGCTCCATCTGCTGCTGAATCTGCGCATCTGCAGCGATCTCCTCAACGAGACGCTGTGCTCCTGGAAGGTCCGGTCGCAGGTCGTCGAACAGCGTAGACGGCTTGCCGAACGTGAAGCTGAACGATCCGAACTCGATATGGCCGACCTGGTGGGTCGAGACCACCTTGTAGAAGGCGAAGTTGTCTTCCTTCGTCAGGTAGCGGTTAATCACGGATGGCAAATAGACCGTCGTGCCCTCAGTCGTTGGCAGCTCTCCCTGGAACCAGCCGATGCCCTTGTCTGCCAGCTGCTGCGTGGCCGAGACTTCCATGGCGTGACCAGTGAGAGCCTGGCAGTACATGCGCAGAACATCACGAACGCGGGTCAGTTCGATGCTTGAAGAGAGCGCATCCAACGTTTCGCTGGCTGCAGCGGACTCGAGCTTGAAGTAGCTGACTGCCGAGTCCGGGTTCTCCTGGCTGATCTGCGCGCCGCGGCTGTGCCATTCAGCAAGCTGTGCGAATGTGACGCGCTCAAGAACTCCGGGAGCCGACTTCAGGAATTCCGGAGCTGCGGAGGCGTGGACTGATGCGAGCCTGTCTGTCAGCTCAAGCAGCTTCTCTCGTTCATCCGCCGGGACGCTGGCTACCGCTTTTGCGCCGGCGCGCAGAAGTCCGCTTGACTCCGTGCTGCCCATCGCGTTGAGCCTCCGAGCCAGCGAGAGCAGCGCGACTCTGTGGGCTGATGGCAGCTCAGCAAGCGAGTCGGATGCGGCGTCGAACAGGTCTTTGACATCTCGCCACGACGACTCTGAGATCGACCGGGCGAGCGCGATGAAATGGTCGGCGTCGGAGCCAAGCCTCGGGAAGAGCTCAACACCTGCAGTCAGCGAGTCGGAAGCCGAGTCGTAGGACCGCCTGGATAGCACTTCCAGGAAGCCGCCGAAAGAGCAGAATTCATCAAATGAAAGAGTTTCGAGCAGCATAGGCGTGCTCTCGAAGAGCCGGGCGGCCAGTGCGCTGGACTTCCATGTTCCCCGGTATAGCGCCCTCGTGACAGAAGCCCAGTCGTCGATGTAGCGCGGGCGGAGGCGAAGCATGGCGGCAGGGCTGGCCTTGAAGTATGCGACGGCAAGGCTTGGCGAATCAGCGCACAGGCTCGATCCGGTGCGGCCCCAGCGAAGAAACTGTCCACTCGGCAGCTGTCTCTGGACCGCCGCAGAGGCGTCGAAATACTCTGATGCAGCCTCCCATGAGCGCACCGTCTTCCTGGAAATCTCCAGTCCGGTGGCGGCCCATTCCTGAAGCGTCTCGTCAGCCAGACGGCCAGAAAGAGCTGAACTTGCCAGCCTGAATCGCTCAGCGACAGGAGACGGAAACTGCTCAAGCTCTGTCTCGATCTGAGAGACGGTCAGCTTGGGCGCATCCGAGGCACTGCTCCCGTTGTCATCGCCCGGCGTTCCTGATCCCTGGTCACTCACTGGCCTACGACCTTTCTAAACTCACCGCCGCTCGTCTTCGTGGTTGCGTCCTGTGAATCAAATATCTGCGAGAGAATCCTGGCGGTCGCACCCCAGACGACGCGGCCATCGCTGCTGTATGCGGTCAGATCCCTCTCAACTCCGTCTCTCCTGAGCAGTATGCGGCGCCTCTGCTCGGTTTCCGTGAACGTCCCGACGGGGAACTCTCCCACCTCGTCAACCTCGTCTTCTGAGGGCACGATCTCCGCTTCGGGGTTAAGCCAGCCTACGAACGGCCACACCTCGAATCGAGTGCCAACCGTCTGCACTGGCTCTAGTCCGCCCCAGAAGTCGATGTGACCCCGAGCAATGCCCAGCTCCTCTTCTGTCTCGCGAAATGCGGTCCCAAGCAGACCGTCGTCAGATTCTTCGCGAACGCCGCCAGGGAACGCCCACTCTCCGCGGTGTCTTCCGCGATCCCTGGGCCTGCGCATGAGCACAACCTTGGCGTCCTCGCCACGGATGGTGAAGAGCACCAGGACTGCGGCGGAGCGAGATGGAGAGAAGGGAGGTTCGGTCGCGCTGACCGTACGAGACCGCATCATCGACTCGTACGATTCGATCAACTGCTGAGCGCGACTGGACTTCAATTCCTATCCCACTGGGGCGTACTGCTTACGGGAAGATCGACGACACAACCTCGTCGATGCTGCGCTGGATCTGGGGGTCATCGGTGATTCCCCAGGTCACACCAACCTGGCACGCACGCCGAGCAGAGATGCCTTCCTTTATGAGGCGGCCCGCGTAGATAAGCACACGGGTGCTCGCACCCTCTTCAAGGCCATGCTCACGCAGGTTCCTGATCTTCGCGCCCAGCCGTGCTAGCAACTCGGCGTTGTTCTCGTCGACACCTGATTCGTGCGCGATGATCTGTGCCTCGCGCTCCTCATCCGGAAAGTCGAACTCCAGAGCAACGAACCTCTGGCGGGTGGAGTGCTTGAGATCCTTCATCGCGTTCTGGTAGCCGGGGTTGTATGAGACAACCAGCAGGAAGCCGTCGGACGCCTCGATCACATCGCCAAGCTTGTCGATGGTCAGGGTACGGCGGTGGTCGGTCAGCGGGTGAATGATGACCGTCGTGTCCTTGCGCGCTTCGACGACCTCATCCAGGTAGCAGATGCCGCCGGCCTTGACCGCACGGGTGAGAGGACCGTCGATCCAGCGAGTTCCTGTTGAGTCAAGCAGGTAGCGGCCAACGAGGTCACTGGCGGTCAGGTCTTCGTGACAGGCTACCGTGACCAGCGGGAGATGGCCGTTTGCAGGAACGTTCTCACTCTTGGGCGCTGATTCGGCGCCTACCATCTTGCCGATGCGCCATGACATGTACTCGACGAAGCGGGTCTTGCCTGTTCCCGTCGGGCCTTTTAGGAGAACCGGCACTCGCTGCCTGTAAGCAGCCTCGAACACCTCGATCTCGTCGGAGCTAGGTACGTAGAACGGCTCTTCCTCAACCACGTACTCTTCAACACGGATCTCTCGGTAGTCCTGATTCGTCGTCATGTTCCTGTGCTTTCTTATCCGATCCAACTTGGACAGACTGACATTGCCTGCTGGCTTCACTCGCCGACCCTCGTTACTGGCCGGTCCCAGCCACCTCATTCCATACGTTGAGCACCACCGCTTCGAGGTCTTCGAGAGTCCCGTCGTTGACGATCACTCTGTCTGCCCTGGCGGCCTTCTCCTCAGCTGACATCTGAGCCGCCATCCTCGCCTCCACCTGATCGGCGTTGAGACCATCCCGCCTGGCGATTCGCTCGATGCTCTTCTCGACAGGCGCAGTGACGACCCATACCTGGTCGACCAGCCGCTCCCATCCGGCCTCGAACAGTACCGCTGCCTCAAGAGCCGATGCCGCAGCTCCTTCGGCCTCCGCAACGGCGAACTCGGCTTCGACGACATCCGCCATCACCGGCCAAACCGCCTCTTCAAGCCTGCGGCGCTGAGCCTCGTCCCCGAACACGATCGACGCCAACGCTGCCCTGTCGATCCTCTCGTCCTCGTCGAGAACCGACTCGCCGAACGTCTCCACCACCGCCTGGTGTCCCGGATCACCGGGTTCGTAAATGCGGCGGCTCACCTCGTCTGCAAAAACGACCGAGGCTCCAAGTGAAGCCAGGATCCGGGCAACTTCGCCCTTTCCTGATCCGATCACACCCGTAATGCCGATCTTGATCATCGTGCCGCCCTGCATTTGCTCCAACCTGCCTATTCTACACATCAGCGAGTCCACTCAATCGCAAAAAACGGGTAGGCCCACAACAGAACTCGGAACGCCAGTGCTAGCATCAAAATCTACGATTACAAGTCTCTCGTTATTCACCTGGCGGCCATGACCAGCAACTCTCAGAAAGAACAGCTTCGAGACATCCCCTCTGTCGATGCCCTGCTGCGCGACGCCCGCGTAGGCGCGCTGGCCGGGGAAAGATCGCTGGTCGCGGTAACCGAGCTTGTCAGGGAGATCACTGACACCGTGAGAAAAACCGTCCTGGCAGGTGGTGAAGCGCCGGGGCTGGACGAGATCATAGAGCTCGTATTGCAGCGAGCTGCATCCACGTGGGGCAACTGGCCGGCGCGAGTGATAAACGCAACCGGCGTTGTTCTCCACACCAATCTCGGCCGCGCTCCCATGAGCGAGGCTGCCATCAAAGCCGCGGGTGCAGCTGTAGCGGGATACTCGAACCTTGAGTTCGACATGGAGTCGGGCAGGCGAGGCTCCCGTAATTCCTACCTGTCGAAGGTGATCGCTGATGTCACCGGGGCCGAGGCTGGACTTGCAGTCAACAACAACGCCTCCGCAGTGCTGCTGGTGCTGAGCGCCATAGCAGAGGGAAAAGAGGTGATCGTCTCGCGCGGCGAGGCGGTCGAGATCGGCGGCGGCTTCCGGATTCCGGATGTGATGCGCCGCTCAGGAGCCACACTGGTCGAGGTCGGAACCACTAACCGCACCTATGCCCGCGACTACGCGTCTGCGGCCGGACCTGACACAGCGGCCATCCTGAAGGTGCACCCCAGCAACTTCTCTGTCCAGGGCTTCACCCACGATCCTGACCTTTCGGAGCTAGTCGCTGTTGGCAAAGAGCACAACATCCCTGTGCTCAACGATCTCGGCTCAGGAACGCTGATCGACACTCGCCGATTCGGACTGGAGCGCGAGCCGACGGTCCAGGACTCGGTCACGGACGGCGCAGCGCTGACGATGTTCTCAGGCGACAAGTTGCTCGGTGGACCGCAGGCAGGAGTGATCTGTGGAGACAAGGCGCTGATCGAGCAAGTCTCAAAGCATCCGCTGGCGCGAGCGGTCCGGATGGACAAGATGGCGCTGGCCGCGCTGAACGCGACGCTCCTCGCCTATCTCAACGAAGATGCCGAGTCCGAGATCCCGATATGGCGAATGATCTCAGCAAGCCAGGACGATCTACTTGCAAGGGCGAAGTCGTGGCAGCGTGATGGCGGGATCGGCAGCGTCGTTCCAGGTCGATCGACCGTTGGCGGCGGGAGTCTGCCGGGTGAGACTTTGCCAACCAGCCTGCTTTCCATTGAAGCAGGAGAGGACGCCGATTCCATCGCTGTCTCTCTTCGAGCCGCTAAGACGCCGGTGATAGCTCGCATTCACGAAGGCAACGTCTTGCTAGACCCGCGCACAGTCTTCCCTGAGGAAGACGAGAGCGTGATCGAAGCTATCCGGGAAGCAGCAGGCCCGTCCTGATGCAAGGGTCCAGTGGCAGCTTCGGACGCCCTACGCGTCCACCGGTTCGGCAGGCGAACATCGAGATCGACCTGCATGGCATGTACGCCAAAACAGCAGTCGAAGCGACTCAGCGTCACATCGAGGACGCTCACGCTGGCCGGCTGCACATCATCAAGATCATCCACGGCCACGGAACCGGCGCGGTGAAGAAAGCGGTCCACACGCACCTGAAACAGTCACAGCTCGTTAAGAAGTTCTATCTCGCCAGTTATGGTGATGGCGGAACCGGTGTGACGATCGCAGAACTCGACTACGGCCAGCGCGGCTCGTACAACGCAAAGCGCAACAACTCGATCGTTCCAAAAGCAGAGCGTCGGAAGTAGCACACGCCCGGCACCGGCCCGTCTCGTGTTACAAAGTCCCCATCGGTTGACGAATGTCGGCCATGCGTCCCGTATCCGGAGACCAGATGACGCTCTTCGATCACAGGCGTGAACAGCTCCAGAGCCGCAATGCTCCTCTGGCAACTCGAATGCGGCCACAGTCGCTCGAAGAGTATGTTGGCCAGCGCCACCTGCTGGCCGCCGACTCTGTGCTGCGCCGCGCCATTGACGAAGATCGAGTTCCATCGGTTGTCTTGTGGGGTCCGCCTGGCAGTGGCAAGACGACGCTCGCCCGCCTGATCGCACAGGCGACCAGGGCACATTTCGAACAGCTCTCAGCAGTTACGTCCGGTGTGAAGGATGTGCGCGAGGCGGTCACGGCGGCGCGCGACCGACTGGGGCAGCAGGGCCGGCGCACGATCCTCTTCATCGACGAGATCCATCGCTTCTCGAAGTCGCAGCAGGACGCGCTTCTGCCCCACGTTGAGGAAGGCACCGTCACACTTATTGGAGCGACCACTGAGAACCCGTCCTTCGAAGTGATCTCCGCACTGCTCTCTCGTGCTCGGGTCTACACACTGGAGCCGCTTACCGACGAAGACATCGGTGTACTTGTCGACCGGGCGCTGGTAGACATTGATAGAGGCATTGGCGCGGATCAGGCGACGCTCACGGATGAGGCTCGTCACTTCCTTATACGCGTCGCAAACGGTGACGCTCGGACTGCGCTGCACACGCTTGGGCTGGCCGCAGAGTCAACCACGCCAGACGAAAGCGGCAAGCGCATCGTCGAGGTAGAGACCGTTGAGCAGCCTCTGCAGAGACAGGCCAGGTACGACCGCCTGGGCGACCAGCACTACGACACGATCTCGGCGTTCATCAAGTCGATCCGCGGCTCTGATCCAGACGCTGCGATCTACTACCTTGCCAGGATGCTGGACGCGGGCGAAGACCCGATCTTCATCGCAAGGCGGCTGGTGATATCGGCAGCGGAAGACGTGGGACTCGCCAACCCGAATGGACTCGCGGTAGCCATCGCGGCGAAGGAAGCGGTTGAGTTCATCGGCCTGCCAGAGGGTCGAATCCCGCTGGCGGAAGCGACTATCTACCTCGCATCGGCGCCGAAGAGCAACTCGGCCTACAGCGCGATCAACGCCGCCATGAGCGAAGTGCGATCAGGACGCGACGAGCCTGTCCCAATGCATATCCGGAACGCGCCGACTCGATTGATGGCCGAGCTTGGCCACGGCAAGGGCTACGTCTATCCGCATGACCGGCCCGAGCACTTCCATGCCGTGGACTACCTGCCAGAACGCCTGAAGAACCGCTCCTACTACAGGCCGGGGGTTCTCGGATCAGAGGCACAGATTGCGGAACGGCTCAGGCGCTGGTGGGGCGAGAAGCGGTTCAGGCCTGAGACGCCGCCGGAAACGGAAGACTAGTCCGCTTCTCTGAGCGCCGACCATACGTTTCGTAGCGTCATCCGCTGGCCATAGAGAAGCAGTCCGGCGCGGAAGACGCGTGCCGAGAACCACAGCAGTATCAAGCCGGCCGAGACGACGGCCAGCAGGCTGGCTGTGACCTCAGCAGCGCTAACGTTCCCTGCAGCCAGTCGGATAAGGATCGTTGTCGGCGCTGTGA
>JANQIZ010000068.1 GCA_028281895.1 Dehalococcoidia bacterium | reverse complement strand
CTTTCCACCTTCCTGTGCGGTGGAGGAATCCGATGAACATCAAGTACGCCGCGCCAGCTGCGACACTGCTGCTGGCCGCGATAGCAGCGATCCTGTTCGTGCTGCTCAGCAATCCTGACGCAGACGAGAACGATCCGGTGCCCGCTGTCAGCCCAACACCCGAACTAGGCTCACCAACACCAGTACCAACGTTCACACCACTGCCTGCGACACAGACGCCGGTGCCGACAGTCGCGCCAACCGCAAAGCCTGCTCCAACTGCTCAGCCCACACCGACAGCTCCAGCGCCAACAGCAACAACTCAGCCAAGCCCAACAACAATCCCGACTGCGGTAGTGACGGCTCCGCCTTTTCCATCCTCATTCCCAGAGCATGTTTCAATAGAGCCTGACTTCTTTTTCGACGACGAATTCCCCCGCAGAGGTGCCGATGGAGTCATCTTTGATGGAACACACCTCTGGATGAGATCGCACACTCCAGTTAACGTGCTGGTCCAATTGAACGCGGATGGAAGCAAGACCGGATACGAGCCTGAATACGGTCCAGGGAGTGAAAGGTACTTCGGTGGTCCTGCGTTGTATGACGGCGCAGTCTGGATGCTAGATGTCGAGAATGACACCTTGATCCGTGTCGATGGAGCGAGTGAGTCGATGGCCTCGATTCCTATCGGCCCGACTGACGAGCCAAATGTCCGCGACGTTCCGGTTCTATTTGGCACTGAATCAGGACTCTGGGTACGCCGTTCCACTACTACTGCCACCGCATACGACGCCCAAGGCAACGTTCTCCGGGAGATTTCTTGGCCGTTCGAGTCTGAACGGGTTGTCGCCACGGATAAGTTCGTATTCGTTGAGGACGACTCCAACAACGAGATACTTCAACTGAGCCTGGACGGCACGGAGTTGCAACGAATTCCTCTGGGGTTCAAGCCCTACCTCCTCTATGCCACCGACGATCGCATCTACGCCAGATCGAATGCTGGTGGCTTCATCATTCGCGGCCCTACAGTATTCGCGATTGATGTTGAGTCCAGAGAGACCGTCGAGTACACGACCCCGGATCGCCCCGATTCCAAGAAAGCGATAGCGATTCTGGAAACTGAAGACTGGATCTGGGTTGCGTACGGCGACATCGGAGCCGATGAATACACAGGGGATGTTGTGAGGTTTTCACTGGATGGAACGGCCCAACATCGCTACATCGCTCCGCCCGGTTTGATGGCTTCGACCGGAGACTATGTATGGGTTTCTGATTTCATCAGTGGTTTCCGGCGAATCCCATCGCCTCAACCGTAGGTAGACCTTCCGTCCTTTGGTCTCTCTGCCTTCCTGCTGCCAGGCGGGTAAGTAGTGAGTCCAGGGGAGCCCCTCCATGTGGCCGGTCCGGCGCGCTCTAGCATCCCAACCACAGATGTTTCTTGCCGCACATCAGTGAGTTTTAGAGAACTCCACCTGTGCAGAGCGCGTCGGGCCGGTTTGGTTTTTTTGCCGCCGGGTCCATGTGGACGAGTTACGGCAGGTTCAGGCGTGCGAAGGTGGTAAGAGATTCAGAGCTCGTCTTCCGTGCAAGCCACCCACACCCTGAGCCTCTCCCTCCAAGGGAGAGGGAAAAGGAGCCGCGACATGTATTTGCACTTCTCCCTCCCTAGCAGGGAAGGAGTCAGAGGGTGGGTCGAATTCATCATGCTGAACTTGATTCAGCATCTCCCGACGAGTGGCTAAAGGAGATTCCGGACCAAGTCAGGAATGACGAGACCACGAACGTTTGTCATCCCGACCGCAGCGGAGGGATCTGACCGTACTTACACAGTCACCGAGAGATTCTGAATCAACTCGTTCGGCTTCGCTCAGGGCAGGGACAGAATGACAAGCCGAGCCACCCACACCCTGAGCCTCTCCCTCCAAGGGAGAGGGAAGAGAGACAACGGTCGGTCTATCCTCCCTCCCATATTGGGAGGGAGTTAGAGGGAGGGTTATTCGTCTTGAGAGAACACCTGTCCACTCAGGCACGAACGACCTTCACCCCAACCCTCTCCCGATCCGGGAGAGGGAATGGAAGCAGCACTTGTCGCAATGCGTGAACGGTCAGATCCCTCCGCTGCGGTCGGGATGACAAAAAAGCGGCAGATGACAAATTACGGACGTTCAATGTGAGAGCTATTTCTCCCTCCCTGGACAGGGAGGGAGTCAGAGGGTGGGTCTTCTTCGTCATGCTGAACTTGATTCAGCATCTCCCTCTGATTCGTCTCAGGAGATTCCGGATCAAGTCCGGAATGACGAGAGTACGAACAGCTGTCACACCAACCCTCCACTCACCTACTCGTCGAACGGCAGTTTGCCTTCGCCCATCGTCTCGTGGTGCTTCATCGGCACCAGCACCGTCTTCAGGTAGCTCATCACCTTCGTGCCATCCTGGTTGAACACACTCGTCTCGGTCGTCACCAGGCCGCGGTCGCCCTTTGAAGCCTCTCGTTTCGCAGTCACCGTCGACTCCGAGTAGATCGTGTCGCCGTGAAAAACCGGCGCGTGGTGCATCAGCTTGTCGTATCCGAGGTTTGCGATAGCGCGGCCCGACAGGTCTTTCACGGACTGGCCGACGGCGATCGAGAACACAAGGATGCCGTTTGTGAGCCGCTGGCCGTGCTGCGTGTACTTCTGCGAATAGTTCTCGTCTATGTGCAGAGGGCTGTCGTTCTGGCACACCAGCGAGAACCACGTGTCGTCTGCCTCCGTGATGGTGCGACCCGGCCAGTGCTTGATCACCTGGCCAACTTCGAACTCTTCGTAGAACCTGCCGTATGCCATCTGGAACCTCTGAGCTAATCAAGTGCGTGAAGTTGTGAGTCCGCCGAGATTACAGGATTCGCCCGCAGCAGTTGGCTGGCCGCGCTAACCGGGAGAGATGGCGGTTTCCGGCTGGAATCGAGACCTTCCGCACAGGCTTCGCACTCAGTCATTGGATCCAGCGTCTGAGTAGCGAATGATCCAGTTCTTGTGTCGCAGAGTGTCTCTGGCTTCCGCCAGGTTCACGTTCGGGTCGACGAGCCGCTGATTCGGGCGGCCGTTCATGGTGACGAAGGCATCGGCGTAGATTTCTGGTTCGGTGATGCCTTGGCTCTCGAAGTCGTCTGCGACTATCTGCGCAGTCGCCAGGATCATGTCCGGCCGAAAAGAACTCCGCTCAACCTGTAGCGGAGTCAGATAGCGGTCAGGCGTGACAAGCCATGTCTGGCGAGTTTCCGGATCAACCACTCTGAACTCGACGAAGCCGGTCTTCTCGGTCAGCAGAACTCGCCATGAGAAGCGGTAGCCCTCTTCGGTCCAGCGTGTGTCGCCGGGATAAGCGATGTGCCTGAATGGGACGATAACCTGGACTGCGAAGAAGGCGATCACCAGAGCTATGGATACGTGCTGCCAGTTTTGGAGTCTCGGTGAACCGAAACCTGCCTCCGTTCGAGGGCTTTGTGGTCGGCCAACAACTCGCGCCAGCAACCGTCTCGGCCATGCCGGAGCGAAGAAGAGCAGCGTGCCCGAGACCATGAGCCACGGGAACACGCCGATAGGGAAGAGCAGCCACGTCGCCAGGTGGAATCCCAGCACGAACAGATAGGCGAAGGGCCTCGACCGACGCCACAGCAGCCAGCCCACGATCGTGAGGTCGAAGACAGCGCCGCCCCAGCTGAACGCATACGCCATCCACAGCTCGTTCATCAGCGGGCCAATCAGCGGGAGATGTGTCTTCGCGGACAGCCAGATGTGGAGCGGCTGCGCCTCGAATAGCCAGTCGGAGTTGAGCTTCGCTATTCCAGCGAAGATGTACACGATCCCAACCTGCGCCCGCAGCGTCCAGAGCGCCAGCACTGGAACCGTCTCACTGTCGCTGACTCGGCCAGCGGCACGGTCCAGCGACCACACTCTATTCAGCGGCAGGAAGATCGCCGCGAAGCTGGCGAGCGATACCCAGTAGTAGTGGTTCAGATATGTCGTCTTGTCGATCAGCTCGGCGTATGTGAACAGCAGGAAGAAGAGAGTCATCGCCAGCCTGTAGCGGTAGCCGAGAGCAATCGCTATCGAGGCCAGGCCGAGCGCGCCGAAGTGCAGGTACATGCCGATGCCCGGCCATGGCTGGACCCACGAGAAGCCGTAGTAGCTGAAGTGATGCGCAGGCGCGATGTAGAGCTGGTCGATCCAGTCGTAGGCGAAGAAGCGTGCGACCGTGACAAGTCCGATCAGCCCGAACAGGATTCGAAACACTGCCAGCGATGCGCCGTC
>JANQIZ010000020.1 GCA_028281895.1 Dehalococcoidia bacterium | reverse complement strand
ATCGAGCCTCTCATCCGCTTCACGAAGCTGCTTAGCAGATTCATCGGGATTGCGTTCTGGCTCAGCCGGCGATCCGCAGAGGGGGCAACTGCCCTGCCTGATCTGATCAGAGATGTGGTCAGCCAGTGACGACCCAGAACCGCCGCATACCTCGCACGTTCCGGATTCGATGATCTGTCTGACAACGGGGTGAGCCGCCAGCCCCGATCCCTGCAACCTGGACTCGAACGCACGCTCGTAGTCAGAGCGAGCTGCGATCTGCTCGGCAACCTTTGAGGCCAGTTCGGTCTGCGCATCGCCAAGAGCGGCGCGGAGGCGTGCCTCTCGATCAATGGCTGATCTGGACGCCGCAGTCAGACTGTCGAACTCCGCGACGAGATCGACATCCGGATCATCGTCCTCCGCTGACTCGACCCGCTTGTGCAGATCCTCCATGCGCTGGCGGGCGGTCGTGGCCTGGTATTGGAGGTTGCGCGCCTGCGATGCGTTGCGTTCGACAGCTCGCTCGAGTTTGTCAGCCTCTCTGACCCGCTCCGGATCAAGCCCAAATGCTAGGAAGAGGGCTTGGCTCGCTACTCGTTGGTCCCAGAAGAGCAGATGGCGCCTCTCATCGAATGTGAAGACGAAGTGTTGAAGGAAGGCGAACTGCTCGAAAGATGAGAGGCCCGAATCCTCGATGATTGCGTCGGCGTAGAGGCGGTGTAGATCTCCCGGGGAGGGCTCGTCTGCAACCTTGACAACGCTCTGGTTGCCAGAGTCGACGATCGACAGCGCTCTGAGCTCCTGCGGCTCGAACATGTTCCGAGTGAGGTTGTACGTGTGTCCAGCAAGCTCCATCGAGATGCTGATCTCGGCCCCGTCACGGTCTCGCTCGCGGATCCGACCAGAGAAGTGATCCTCTGAGTAGCTAATGCTGTGTCGGTAGTACTCATCTACCGACCGGAAGCTGCGCCCCGGATCCGCTGCGATTCCGGTGAGGCCGAAGCTCAGTGCGGCCAGGAAGGTCGACTTCCCGAGCCCGTTGGCGCCAGCGAGGCAGAACACTCCAGAACCGAACACCGCTTCGATTGCTGGCTTGTTCCGGTACAGCGTGAAGCCACGGAGTGCGATGGTCTGGAGCTGCGGAAGCCGAATCATGAGTCGTGCGCGCTCCTTCCTGGGAGTCGACGTCCGGCTGGATTGGCATCGGAATCCGGCCAGTCAGCCAGTCGGGGTGCTAGTGGGGACGTGGTTCCAGCATTGCCCTGAGACTACCCATCTCCAAGTGACAGCTTCCCCAATCAATCGCGCGGCCGGCGCATCACGAGCAGGGTTTCGGCCAAGTCGTTCCGCCCCCCCTGTTGCGCCGAGCTTCGCATCGCCCGGAATGGGTCAGCTACTTCGATCGACCAACCAACATGGCTGGCGAGATCGGCGAGGATCGAGCCGGTGGGCACATCCACGCCGGCGTACCTGCTGTCACCGACAACCATCCACGCCGCACCGTTCGGTCTGAGCGCCCGT
>JANQIZ010000272.1 GCA_028281895.1 Dehalococcoidia bacterium | reverse complement strand
TGGTTGGCAGTCCTGTCGCCGGGCCTCCCCGCTGGATGTCGACAACAACGAGCGGAATCTCGGCCATCCAGGCGAGTCCCAGGCCTTCGCTCATAAGAGAGACGCCGGGACCTGCCGTCGCGGTCATGGCCTTCTTGCCTGCGTAGCCTGCGCCAACGATGGTGCTTATCGCCTCAAGCTCAGATGCCACCTGGTAGGTGAAGCGATCCTTGCCATGCAGGTTGTTCTCCATCCATATGAGGATCGTCGTGGCCGGTGAGATCGGGTAGCCGACGTAGAAGTCGAGGCCGGCGGCGACTGATCCGAGCGAGATCGCGGTGTTTCCTGTGATCATGATCTGCTCGTAGTCGGGCGCGTTCGCAGCAGCAAGCTCACCAACGCTGAAGCCTGACTCTTCAGCGACTCCGGCTCCAAGCCTTACGGCCTCGATGTTCGCCTTGATGATCTCGTCATCGCCTTCGCGGCCACGTGTGAATCGCTCCGTAATGTAGGAGTCGATCTCTGCGAGCGGAAAGCCCATCAGCGTGGCGACGGCTCCGATGGTCACCATGTTGGCGGCCCGGGCGTTGCCTGTGGACTTGGCAAGCTCATCGGCCTTCATGCCGAAGTAGTTGCCGCCCTCGGGAAGCTCGAACTCCTCGGCGTTGTAGACGGTAACGCCGTCAGGGCCAAGATCTTCGCTGTGATTGTCGTAAGCGTACTGGTTGAGTGCGACCAGGATGTCTACGTAGTCGCCATTGCTCAGCACGGGGGTCTTTGAGATGCGAACCTGGGAAGATGCGGGACCGCCCATGATCTGCGATGGGAAGGTGGAGAAGGTCTGGACGTAGTAGCCGGCCTGGACTGCTGCTCTTGCCAGAGCGTCGGCTGATGTGACGAGTCCCTGGCCGCCCTCACCAGCGAATCGGATAACGAAGTCTTCTCTTTGCACTTAGGTCCTGCCGTTGCTCCTGAGTTCCATCGTGGCGCATGCCGTTGGCGACTGCCCAAATCCGGCACGCGATTGCGAATTCTACCTGTTTGCAGCCGAGTTTGGCTCAATTGGTCTTCAGTCAGGTTTTCACAGGCCTTTATCGTGACCGATTCTAGAGTTGCGTACGTCTACAGAGCACACTGATGCCTGAGATTGCGCTGTACTGGCGGCGAAGACTGCAAAGAGCTCGCTAAAAAGGGCTCTGGCACACTTCGAATGATGGACCTTTGGGTGACCTGAAAGAGTCATTTGTCCTGCCACGCCGCGTTGCGATACGGTAGGCTTCGATGAGGCGATGGGCCATTAGCGCGCAGTACGGCAGCATCGCTCATACGTCCGCTACCAGGCACAACCACTTTAGATGCGTAAAGATTCGTGGAAAAAGCTGTGGCCCTTCCTGAAGGACCCGGCGACCGATGGCCGAAACATCCTCCTGGAGGGTGAGAAGGTTGTTCTCCGCTCCAAGCGGATGGATGATGCCGAGGCCGACTATCAGTGGCGCGTGGACCCGGAGCTGGCCCGGCTCGATGCGACCCGGCCGATCACGATCACTCTGCGCGAGTACATGCGCTACCACCGCGACGATCTGCAGTTCCCTTCGCCACGTTCGGTGAGGCTGGCTATCGACACACCTCAAGGCCGGCACATCGGCAACTGCATGTACTACGACATTGACACCGAGTCGCGTCGTGCTGAGCTGGGCATCATGATCGGCGAGCCTGAGTACTGGAACGGTGGCTACGGGACGGACGCAGTTCGCACGATGCTGCGCCACATCTTCACTACCACGTGGCTCCAGCTGGTGTACCTGCACACACTCACCTCGAATGAGCGCGCCCAGCGGGCGTTCGTAAAGGCCGGGTTCGAGCCTGATCGCGAGCTGCGCAAGGATGGCTACGATTTCCTGCGCATGCAGATAACCCGCGAGCGCTGGGAAGAGCTGGAAGGCGCTAGCTCAGAGCCCAGCTCGGTTGGATCGCAGCCCGCGGGTACCGCCTAAGCACGGCGAACCCACTTTCAGCTTCCTGATACGATCTTGCCGCGCCGCGGCCTTTGCTGTCGCGGATCGTTCAGAAACAGGCCATCTTCGGCTCAGCTATCTGCTTTCACGGGGACTCGATATGAACCTTCTACTTCTCACTGGCGGCAAGCACCCGTACGAGGAATCGACGCCGGTTATGACCAAGTTCCTGCAGGATGCGGGGCACACAGTCACGGTTTCTGAGTCGGCAGACGAGCTCGCAGGTTCACTGGACAGCTTCGATGCGATCGTACTGAACACGCTCAGGCAGCCGGCTACGGAGAACGATCTTTCAGATGAGAAGCGGGGCGGGCTGAAGAGCTATGTGGAGAACGGTGGCGGCCTGGTGTCGGTTCACATCTCCGCCGCTTCGTGCCCTGACTGGACAGAGATGAAGAAGATCACGGGTGGCGGATGGGTTCTTGGCGAGAGCTGGCACCCGCCGTTCGGCTGGTTCAAGGTTTTCGTGGACAACGCGAGTCACCCCCTGGCGGCAGGCGTGGACTCGGAGTTCTGGACCTACGACGAGTGCTACTGCGGTCTCGACATTCAGCCGGGGATAGATGTCTTCATGCACGGCGTCGTGGAGGGCGAGGACAAGCCGCTTGGCTGGTCGCACTCCTACGGCAGCGGCAAGGTGGCGAACATCGCTCTCGGACATGCAGGCTCAAGCCAGCTACAGCCGCAGTTCCAGCAACTGATCCTGAACAGCGTGAACTACGTGACGGGATAGGTTGGGCGGTCTCTTTCGGCGGGTGATCACTTCTCCCTCCCTCGCAGGGAGGGAGTTAGAGGGTGGGTCAGACTTCGTCTCGGGAGATTCCGGATCAAGTCCGGAATGGCGGATCGAAACGTCCCATCACCAGCCGAGCGCTTTGCCGAACCACTCCTCCAGCGCCGGGTAGAGCGTCCTGTAGCGACGATACGCTTCCTCGTACGCCTCTGCGCTAGATGCATCCGGCTCGGTGCGCGCCTCCGGCCTCAGCCACGCCTTTCCAGCCTCTGACACAGACGCGAATGAGCCTCCGCCAACAGCTGCGAGCATCGCAGCGCCAAGTGGCGCGCCCTCGGCCGGTCCGACAGTCTCCAGCGGCAGGCCAATCACATCAGCGATCATC
>JANQIZ010000265.1 GCA_028281895.1 Dehalococcoidia bacterium | reverse complement strand
TGAACGGCTACGACGCGATTGCCCAGATGCTGAAACAGGAAGGATTCGAGTGGCTGGCCTGCTTCCCGGCGAATCCATTGATCGAGGCGGTAGCGAACGCAGGCATTCGCCCAATCGTTTTCAGGCAGGAGCGCGGCGGCATCATGGCTGCCGATGGCTACAGCAGGCTGATGGCGGCCGAGGGTAAGTATGGCGTGTTCGCATGCCAGGGCGGCCCCGGCGTAGAGAACGCCTTCGGTGGATTCGCGCAGGCGTGGGCAGACTGCGTGCCTATTCTTTTCATCCCGGACGGCCCCGGCAATGACAAGACGGATGTGCCTCCCTACTTCAGCGGTCCTCGCAACTACCAGCACATAACCAAGTGGGCCGTTTCGATCACGAGCGGTGAACGCATACCCGGCCTCATGCGAAGAGCGATGTCGGCACTCAAGAACGGCCGGCCGGGCCCGGTCATGCTGGAGATGCAGCGGGACGCCATGCAGGACGAGGTGCCGAGCCTGGACGGATTCGCTGTCTCAGAGCAGTACCGAACCGTGCCGCCCGCAAGCGATGTGGAGCGGGCCGCAAAGAAGCTGCTCGACGCTAAGAAGCCGGTTATCTGGGCAGGCCAGGGCGTCATGTACTCAGGAGCCATGGCTGGGCTGAAAGAGCTTGCCGAGCTAACCCAGATTCCAGTTATCACCACCATGCCCGGCAAGTCAGCCATCGACGAGCGGCACCCGCTGTCACTGGGCGCGGCCAACCGCACGGCGCCAAAAGCTGTGTGGACGTGGCTGAAAGAGTCGGATGTCCTCTTTGCCGTTGGATCGAGCCTGTCCAAGACGAACTATGGAATCGACATTCCTGCTGGCAAGCAGATCATCCACAACAGCAACAACGTCGAGGACATAGCCAAGGAATACACGACAGAGATCGGCCTGGCAGGAGATGCGCGGGAGACGCTGCGGGCGATGATCGATGCGGTACGCGACCTTGTTGGAGACTCGCGCAGCGGTGACACCTCAGTGCAGGAGTCGATCGCGCAGGTGAAGGCTGAGTGGATGGAGGAGTGGCAGCCTCTGCTCAACTCCAACATGAACCCGATCAACCCGTACAGGCTGGTGCACGAGATCAACAAGGCGGTCGATCACGAGAACACGATTCTCACCCACGATGCTGGCCACCCGCGTGACCAGATCATGCCGTTCTACACAGCCACCGTGCCGCACAGCTACATCGGCTGGGGCAAGACGACTCATCTCGGGTACGGAATCGGTCTGATGATCGGCGCCAAGATGGCACAGCCCGACAAGTTCTGCGTCAACTTCATGGGTGACGCGGCGTTCGGCATGGCTGGGCTGGACATCGAGACGTCAGTCCGCTCAGGAAACCCGATCACGACCATTGTTCTCGACAACGGAACGATGGGCGGATACAACCGCTCGCTTCCTAATGCCATGGAGCAGTTCGGCGCTGGCAACATGACCGGTGACTACACCAAGATCGCAGAAGGTCTCGGTGCCACCGGCATCGATGTCGACAAGCCTGAGGGCATCGGCCCGGCTATCGAGCAGGCTCGCAGAGAAAACGCGGACGGTAAGAGCGCTCTGATCTCTGTGAAGACGCAGCAGGAGATGAAGTTCAGCGTCTACGCTGACTAGTAAGCGAAATCGCGTGCAAAGAGAACGGGCAGCCAACTGGCTGCCCGTTCTTGCTTATCGTGGTCGGCGTACTACTCTTCCCTTGCTGACGGCACTACCAGGACAGGCAGGCCTGAAGAGCGCACTACCTTGTCTGTGACGCTGCCAAGCACCCATCTCCTGATGCCGGACTCTCCGCGCGTGCTCATGATGATCAGTGGCCGCGAGAGCGACTGCGCCTCTTCCAGGAGCCTGCCAGCAGGCGATCCGGTGACGACGACAGACTTCGCGCTAACGCCTTTCTTCTCCGCTTCGTCGGCGAATGAGCGCAGGTACTCATCCGCCTCAACCCGCTGCTGTGACACCGCGTATCCGGTGTCGAAGTAGGCGGCGTCGACCGCAGTCACACCGTAATACGGGTACTGGACGACTCGGAAGAAGACGATCTCGGCGCCTGTTGCCAGAGCTATGTCCGTGGCGAGGCCGGCGACACTCGCTGAACGGTCTGAGCCGTCGAGTGGAACGACGATGGTCTCCGGCTGGCCCAGGCTGCCTCCGAAAGCGCTCAGGTTCTCCGGATGAACCGCCATCACCGGCACTGACGAGGATCGAATCACTCGGTCGGTGACGCTGCCGAGGATCCCTCGCGCCAGGCCCGAGCCGCGGTGCGTCGACATCGCGATCATGTCGGCGTCGATCTTCTCGGCATAGTCAACAATCTGCTCTGCCGGATCACCCATGATCGCCTCAGCCGAAGCCTTCACTCCGGCAGCATCCATGCGGTCCGCCTCGCGCTCGACATACCCCTTCGCCTGTGCCATCACGGAATCCAGGATCTGCGTTCCGAAGCCTGGCGCGTGCTCAACTCCGCCTCCGTGACCGGGAGTAGTCGTCGCTCCGCCAACGATGCCGGTGGCTCCGCTGAGCGCGCCAGTCGATTCGATGCCGGGTCGATCATACTGCCCGGGCCTGCCGGGGATCGGATGGCCGTGCTCCGCAGTTGAATCAGGCAGTTGAATCTTGTCGGGATCGACGATAGTGACGAGGACAACCTCGGCCTCAAGCGGAACAGCCAGTCCCGCGACCCAGCCACCGATCCTCTCTGCGTTCTCAGAGCCGTCAAGCGGCACGAGTATCTTCTTGATGCTCATCTCATCTCCTAAATAGTGTCCGGGTTGCACTGGCGGCCGCGTCGGCGTCTATGCCCGGCTCACATGTAGTAACTGTATTGATCGTGTAGTTGGTTCAGCGTGAAGCGTCTGAGCAAGGGCGTGATACCGATGTGAGGATCGCGTGCCTGGATGCCAGATCTTTTCTGTGCTTGACTCCCGGCCATTCAACTCGCGCTAGACTTGGCCACAGTTCGTCACCAGACCTCAGCGAAACCGCAGAGCAACTTGGAGCTGCGCCAGTGACCGATATCTCCAGATTCCTCGTACCGCCAGAGAAAGCTCGCTGGACCATGGATCCGGCGGACCTGCCTTTCAGCTGCACCGACCAGATCAGGCCGCCAGAGATCTTCATCGGACAGGACCGGGCTGTAGAAGCCATAGAGTTTGGCCTCGGCATTGATGCTCCCGGCTACAACATCTTTGTCAGCGGGTTATCCGGCACCGGCAAGAGCACTGTGATCCGCAGTCATCTCGAGGCGGCGATTGAGCGGCGGGCTAGCGGCAATGGAGACCAGGAATTCTCTGACTGGGCCTACGTCCACAACTTCGATCGTCCGGACCAGCCTTCAGCGGTCCAGCTTCCTCAGGGCAATGGGAGCGAGCTGTCTGAGACCGCAGAACGGCTCCTGAACGTCATCGTGTCCGATCTCCCTGCGGCGCTAAGTGACGACTCGTATACAGAGCGCGTGCGGCAGATCAATGAGCGCACAGCGAACCATCGCCGCGACGTGATCTCAGATGTGGAGCGCGAGGCGAGCGCACGCGGGTTCACTGTTCAGGCAGGCTCTGCGGGGATCGCTGTGGTCCCGCGCGTCGACGGCACTCCCATGACGCAGGATCAGTACCTGGCGCTTTCGGATGAGCAACGCGAGCAGGTGGAGGCTGTCCGCAGCGAGATCACGCGCCAGGTCGAGGAGGCGATGGACACCATCAAGGAGGTGGATCGAGAGGTATTTGAGGAGCTGGCGGAGTTGCAGCGAACGGCGACCGAATCGGTCATCGGACCGGCGTTCGACGAGGCGGTTGCACAGTTCCGAAACCTCGAAGCTGAAGATGCGTGCGCATTCCTGGACGGGCTGCGGAGCTACTCCCACGCGAACGCGCCATTCATCATCAGCGGGAAGTTCGGAGAGGATGGGGCTGCTCCGGGCTCACCTCAGCTTGCCGATCCTCGTTTGCCGTTCCGGGTCAATGTCTTTGTCGCCAACACTGATCGCACAGCTCCTCCGATCATCATGCAGGACAACCCGACCTACAGCCATCTGTTCGGCTACATCGACCGCCGCCCTGCGATGGGCGCGTACGTGACCGACCACACGATGCTGAGGGCAGGGAGTCTGGTGCAGGCGAACGGGGGCTACCTTGTCATCGATGCGCGGCTGGCGCTCAGCCATGCGGCGGTATGGCCCGCGCTGAAACGGGTTCTCAAGGGCGGTGAGGTCCGACCGGAAGATCCTGAGGACCTCGTCCCGGGCTTCCTGATACCGCAGCCACTCAGGCCTGAGCCGATACCGATCCAGGTCAAGGTCGTCTTCACGGGCGAGCCGGACATCTACCAGATGCTGGCAATGCTTGACCCTGACTTCTGGGAGGTCGTGAAGGTCCGGGCAGACCTGAGCCATGAGCTGGATCTCAATGGCGAGATATTGAATGCCTATTCGCAGTTCGTGTGCGGCGTCTGCAATGAGCAGAACCTCAAGCACTTCTCGGCAGCGGGAGTAGTCGGGATCATCGAGCACTCCATGCGAATCGTCGATCACCAGGACAGGCTCAGCGCCCGATTCGGGCTGCTCGTGGACCTCGTTCGCGAGTCGGCGCATATGGCAGAGATCGACGGCTCTGAGCACACCGAGCGCGAGCACGTGATGAAGGCTGTTAAGGCGCGCAGGACGCGTTCCGGCCAGCTGTCAGACCTGATGCAGCGGCTCATGCTGGAAGGCACCATCAAGGTCGATCTTGAGGGATCTCGGATCGGTCAGGTAAACGGCCTTGCCGTCTACAACTCCGGCGACGCGTCGTTTGGCAAGCCGTCCCGAATAACGACGCAGGTCTTTATGGGCACGAAGGGCCTGATCAACATTGAGCGCGAGGTTGAACTCAGCGGTAAATCGCACGACAAGGGCGTCCTGATCATGGCCGGTTTCTTAGGTCAACGCTTCGCGCAGCGATTCCCGCTCTCCGTGAATGTATCGATCGCGTTCGAGCAGTCGTATGGACCGGTCGACGGTGACAGCGCGTCGTCAACAGAGCTCTACTCCATCCTGTCGGCGCTATCTGGAATTCCGATTCGGCAGGACATCGCGGTGACTGGCTCGGTCAACCAGAAGGGTGAGATCCAGTCGATCGGCGGCGTGAACGAGAAGATCGAGGGGTTCTACGATCTGTGCAAAGAGGCAGACAAGCTTGGCACAGCGGGTGTGCTCATCCCGAAATCGAATGAGCAAAACCTGATGCTGCGGCCGGATGTGGTCGATGCGATCAGAAATGGCGAGTTTCACCTCTACTCGGCCAGCACAGTTGACGAGGGCATCGAGATCCTCACAGGAGCCAGCGCGGGCGCTGCGGACGATGAGGACAGCTACCCTGCCGATTCAGTGAACGGACTGGCTGCGGCCAGGTTGAGGCAGTTCGCCGAGAGGCTTCGCGACTTCGCGGGTGACGGGTCGAAGTGAAGCCGCTGATAGAGGTGGCGAGCATTGACGACGCGACTGAAATAGCCGAACTCCACCGGCTGAGTCACAAAGCTTCGCGCTGTTCGCGTCTGAAGCATGGCTCCAGTCACGAGACGCCTGGAACTACGAAGGCGAGTGGACGAGGTTTCTTGAGAGAGCCGCTACTGACCCGAGAGCGTGTGCATGGAAGTCGACTCTGGACAACCGGATCACTGGCATCGTCAAGGTCGCTCCAGAATCGGAGACGGAATCGCAGCTGACCAGCATGCATGTGCTCCCTGATCTGCATGGCCAGGGCATCGGTACTGCGCTGTTCATCAGCGCGATGGCGTTCATGAGAGAAGCGGGCTACGTCAGTGGGATGCTGGGTGTCATCCAGGCCAATGAGAGAGCGAGAGCCTTTTACGAGCGACATGGCTGGACGGTGCGTGAGCTTCGAGATAACGGTGTCGAAGGCATGCCTGTAGCCATCTACGAGATCGCTCTCTAAAAGCGTGAGCCGCGGGTGCAAGACACTCCGCGGCTACGCTGAGGAACACCGTCCGGACCTCAAGGGCGCGGCGGCCCGGACGTGAGGTTAGGGCATTGTCAGGCAGGAGCCCTGGAGGTTGCGAAGCCGATCCCGGCACGCATCAAGAGGACGCGCGCCGGGAGCAGAATCTCCTGTCTGCAACTAGATCATCCGGCAGTATCCGTGGATACTGCGTGACGTGCCGCCAAATCGCATGAAGGCTCTGTGAGAGTCCAGTTCCCCGGCAGGCCACTCGCCGCTCTTGCGCTCGTACCGGCTAAGATATGTCGCCAGCTTTGATGATCAATAAAACAGGAACCTGAAACACCGATGAAGACAACCTCCTTTCGAACGCTCGCTCTCGGCACTCCGTGGCGAAACCTCAGCTACATCATCATCGAGACAGATGAGGGCATAACCGGAATTGGCGAGGCCAGGGTTCTCGGCAAGACGCACACAGTCGCCGAATACCTCAAGGACGTGGAGCGTCACTTCATCGGCCATGATCCGTTCGATATCGAAGCGCTGTACAGGCGGTTCACGCTGCTCGATTTCGGCAAGCCTGGCGAAGTTGTCTACACCGGCCTGGCGATGGTCGAGCTGGCGTTCTGGGACATCATTGGCAAGGCCACCGGGCAGCCCGTCTACAAGCTGCTCGGCGGGCAGGTGAAGGACCGCGTTCAGGCGTATGCGAACGGCTGGTACACGGTTGAACGCGAGCCTGCGCAGTTCGCAGCCGCGGCGCAGAAGGTGATGGACCGCGGATACCGCGCCATGAAGTTCGACCCGTTTGGTAACGGTGATATGGAGCTTGAGCGGGAGGAGTTCTACCGCTCGCTGGACCTGATCGAAGCCGTTTCGTCTGTGGCAGGGACGCGTGCCCAGATGATGATCGAGATGCATGGCCGCTTCGCGCCGCACCAGGCACGAGAGATCGCCCGGCACATCGAGAAGTACAACATCGGATGGATCGAGGAGCCGGTGCGACCGGGAGACACGCCTGCGCTGGGCAGGCTGCGGAACCACACTTCGCTGCCCATTGCGACAGGTGAGCGGCTGTATGGTGCGCCGGAGTTCAGGGAGATCTGGGCGAGCAACGATGTCGACATCATCCAAACCGACATCACGCAGTCGGGCGGAATTCTCGAGACGAAGAAGATCGCTTCGACCGCGGAGAGCTACTCGATCATGATGGCGCCGCACAACGTTGGTGGAATCGTCTCGACTATGGCCGCGCTGCACCTGTGCCTGACGCTAAGGAACGGCAAGATTCTCGAGCACTTCAATGACTTTGCGGATCCTCACGTGAAGAAGGCAGGATCGAACTACCCCGAAGTTGTCGACGGCTACTTCCCTGTGCCTGACAAGCCGGGCTGGGGCATTGAGCTGGACGAGGACTTCATCCTGTCGCAGCCGCCTGACAAGACATCTGCGGGCGTGATCGCCGATCCGGGCTTGAACATGTTCGAGAACGCCAACTGGGCGAAGCGGGGCCAGGATCAGTAAGAGACAATGAGCCGTCTAAAGCAACCCGGCTTCTTCTAGCGCGAGCTTTAGCCTTGCGATCTCTTCGTTGCTCAA
>JANQIZ010000257.1 GCA_028281895.1 Dehalococcoidia bacterium | reverse complement strand
TGGACCATGCCGTGTGCGAAGTGCAGATCAAGCCTGCCTACAGGTTTGCCGTCCTCGAGGATGGCGTAGCACTCCGACTGCTGAGTGCGAACTTCGCGTTCGAAGTAGAAGGTGGGCATTCGCGACCGGGACCTTGAGACTGAGTGATTCGGCGCCGAATTATGCCTGAGCGAAGTCTTTGACGTGATCTCACGAGTGTGGCGACTTTGCCTCACCTGCGCGCTATTCCCCTCGTCGATTGGCCAGCGTCCGGTCTGTCAGGTCAAACAGCGTCCGGTGTCCTGCGAAGTGCCGCTGAAGCTCGTTCACCATCTCCTCGAAGAATCGAGTGCGCGACCTCTCTGTCGTTCCGGCGATGTGCGGAGTCAGGAACACATTCGGCATTCTGCGAACAGGCGAATCGGCAGGTATGGGCTCCGGATCGAAAACGTCCAGGCACGCGACGATATCGCCACCTTGCAGTCTTTCGATCAATGCTTCTGTGTCGACTACCGCGCCCCGAGAGACGTTCACAAAGACACCGCCGGAACGAATTAGGCCGAGCTCGTGACGGCCAAGCATGCCTTGAGTCCCCGGTGTGATCGGCACCAGGCAAACCACTAGGTCGGTTGATGACATGACATGCTCGAGCGATGTCAGCGTGACACCGTACACATAAGCAATGTCAGTCGAGATGTACGGATCATGAACGTATATCTCCGTTTGGAATGGAGCCAGAAGCTCGATCAGCCGCCTTGCGATGAATCCGCCGCCGATCAAGCCCACGGTTTTGCCCGTTAGCTCTTCATTCATGGCGAACTCGGGCGCTGACAGGCGCTGCTCGGGCGTTCCCCATGCATCTCCAGAGATGAGCCGGCGGAAGTGAGCGCCCGCGTTTCTCAGGCCGATCAGCATCATCGCCAGCGCCCACTCAGAGACCGGATAGGAAGAGCCATGAGTTGTGTCGACAGCGCGAACGCCGCGGCCAATTGCAGCTTCGACGTCGATCCGCTGAGCGAAGCGGTCGCCTTCGAGCTCACCGATCAGGGTAAGACGCGGATTCGAAGCGAGCACGCCATCATCCACGCGAGGAGAGCCGTGACAGACGATGAGGGCGTCGAGTTCGTTGGCAAAAGCCTTGAAGCGTTCCAGCGTCTCATCTGCCGTCTGCGGCGCTTCATCCCAGCTCGACTCTTCGTTGAATTCTGCCCAGCGAAAGTCTGCAAACTCCTTCAGCCGTTCGAGGTCAGACGGATCGATGTACGTTTGCCGCACCTGCTCGGTGCATGCGAGGCCGACTACTGGTCGAGAACCGGACATGGCCTGAATCTCCTGTCCATATGCAGATCAACGTCTCCCACGTGCAGTCGGAATGTGACTGTGGAGTGAGCGATTGCCGATGCTACTATGCGAGCGCATCTCAACGTTGGCTGCAAATGCCCGTCCATGAAACGAGAGTCCCATGAGCTTTTTCAAGTCACGAAGATCCGCAGTACTGGCGCGCAACGGCGCAGTCGCAACTAGCCAGCCACTTGCAGCGCAGGCCGGATTGCGAATGCTGCTTGATGGCGGCAACGCGGTCGATGCCGCAGTTGCTGCTGCTGCTGCTCTCAACGTCGTTGAGCCCGGTTCTACTGGCATCGGCGGCGACATGTTCGCGCTGATCTGGGATGCGAAGGAGCGCAAGGTTGTATCGCTCAACGGCTCTGGCAGACAAGCCGCCGCGGCGAATGTTGATGATGTGGAGCGAGCGGGCTTCGACTCCATCCCGAATGATGGACCCGGCTCGTGGTTCGCGGTGAGCGTGCCCGGAACCGTTGACGGCTGGCAAACAGCTCTTGAGCACTATGGACGCATGTCTTTCCGTGAAGTGCTGGCTCCTGCAATCGACTACGCGCTCAATGGATACGGCGTCTCGGACATCATCGCCCATGGATGGACCGGAAGCCGGGACAAGCTGAGCTTCCAGCCTTCGGGCATCGAGATGATGCCGGTTGGAGGCCGTCCACCAAAGAAGGGCGAGTTCGTCAAGCTGCCGGAACTTGGCAGGAGCTTGCAGGCCATCTCAGAAGGCGGACGTGATGCCTTCTATACCGGCGAAATCGCGAAGAGCATCGCCGATTTCATACAAGGGCTAGGTGGCTGGCTGACTGAAAAGGATCTTGCTGAACACCACTCCGACTGGGACGAGGCGATCTCTGTCGACTATCGCGGCGTGAAGGTGTGGGAGTGCCCGCCAAACGGGCAGGGCATCGCCGCGCTGATAGCTCTCAACATAGCGAAGGGTTACGACATCGGTGAGATGGGCCCACAGTCCGCAGATCGCTACCACTACCTCATCGAGTCGATGCGGCGCGGCTATGCAGACGCTCTGCAGTACGTTGCCGACCCGAGAATGGTCGAAGTTCCGATCGGCCCTCTACTCTCAGAGGACTACGCAGACCGTCGTCGCTCTGCCATCCGCGCTGACATGGCCGACCCCAATGTCTCCTACGGTGATCCGATGGGCGGCGCCGATACGGTGTACGTCACGGCGGTCGATGGTGGAGGCAATGCTTGTTCAAGT
>JANQIZ010000226.1 GCA_028281895.1 Dehalococcoidia bacterium | reverse complement strand
TAGTAGCAGCTTCTGCCTTTTCAGCCTTTTCGGCAGCCTCAGCAGCTATCTGCCTCTTCTCCGCTGCCAGCTTCCTGGCTTCGGCGCGTTTTCGGGATTCCTCTTCGGCCGCTGCCGCAGCTGCAGCCTCTCGCTCCGGCCTGCCCTCAGTCCACGTCAACTGTGACACATGCGGGTGCTCTTCACCGGCATAGACCTTCAGTCGCCGGATCATTCTCTCGCCGAGCTTGTTCTTCGGCAGCATTCCCCTGACAGCGTGCTCGATGATCCGTTCTGGCATCCTCTCCTGGACACGCCTGTAGGGGATCTCCTTCAGCTTTCCGGGACGCTGGCTGTGGCGCTTGTAGACGATCTGATCAGCTTTGTTGCCGGTGACGACAATCTCAGCAGCGTTGATGATCACTACAAAGTCACCCGAAAGCAGGTGTGGCACGTAGCCCGGGCGGTGCTTGCCCATGAGCAGCATGGCCGCCTCGCTGGCCAGCCTGCCGAGCACCTTGCCTCTGGCGTCTAGTACGTGCCAGTCCGACTCCAGCTCTGTGGCGCTGGGGTTGTAGTGCTTGATCTTAGTAACCATTCTCGATTAGACCGCCTGGAGGCTGCGCCTCGTTCCCTGCTGTGCGGGATGCTATCTGGACAACCTGTTAATTGTACTCAGTTTCAGAGGCAAATGGCCCCTGACTTCCATATTCGATTCCAGCCAGCCGAAGCCCTTCCGGGCCTAGTGGCCAGCCTGCCGCACCTCTCTGAGGCCGCTCTACCAGCTCCCTCAGTTCCTCGATCCTCAACTTGCCAGTTCCTATCCGAACCAGCGCTCCCGTCATTCGCCGCACCTGCTGGTGCACGAAGGCATTGCCAGAGACACGCACTCTGCAGGTGTCTCCACTCATCCTCTCAACTACAACTGCATCGATCCTTCGAACCGTCGACGCCTCTGCTGGAGTGGCCGGCCCGGCAAATGAGGCGAAGTCATGAGTCCCTTCTAGAACCTCAGTCGCCCTCTTCATCTCATCCAGCTCTTCCAAGTGATCCGTCCTCACCTGGAATCTTCGGTTCAAAGCCCGCCTTGCCGGTCCATCCGCCAGTGCGAACACATAGTGACGTCTGACAGCATCTCGGCGAGGATCGAAGCTGTCATCAGTTTTTTCGATATTCCGTATCGATACGTCGTCAGTCAGGTGGAAGTTGAGAGCATCCCTCAAAGTTTCGGGATCGTGCCTGTCGGGCACGTCAACCGCCGCTACCTGCCCGGACGCATGGACTCCGGCATCCGTTCGTCCTGCCAGGTAAATCCTCTGGCCACCGCCGTATATCTTCTCCAGAGCCGCTTCAATCTCGCCCTGGACGGTCCGCACGCCTTTCTGCAGCTGCGAACCGTGAAAATCTGTGCCTTCGTACTCGACGAGCAGTGCGTACCGCACAACACGACCCTGCTTCTGCCGGATGGACCCTAGACCAGCTCCAGCACGGCCATCTCGGAGGCATCGCCTTTCCTGGGGCCAAGCTTCGTGATTCGCGTGTATCCACCCGGACGATCGCGATACCGCTCCGCCAGATCATCGAAAACGGTCCTCACTACCGCGTCCTCGGTAATGAAGGCTGCGGCCTGGCGACGAGAGTGAAGTGTGCCGGACTTGCCGAGCGTCACCATCTTTTCAGCCATCGGCCGAATGCTACGCGCCTTGGCTGCCGTCGTCCTGACATGGCCATGCTTGAGCAGATCCGTGACCAGCGTGCGGAACATCATCTTTCGATGCCCTCCTCGCCGGTCGAACTTTCTGCCTGAGACCCTGTGCCGCATTACTCTTCTTCTCCTGCGTCTTCACCAGTTGCCGAGGCAACCTCTTCACCCTCTGCTTCACTTGATGCGCCATCCGGCAGGAGATCCTTCTCTGACAGCTTTTCATACAGCTCGTCGAGAGACTTCTGGCCGAAGTTACGGATCTTCAACAGCTCAGACTTGGGCATGGACAGGACTTCGCCGACCCTGTTGATCCCAGCGCGCTTGAGACAGTTGAGCGTCCTTGCAGACAGGTCAAGAGTCTCAACCAGCGTGTTGTAGATCTCAGGGGAGATGCCGATGGCATGTGCAGGTCCCGGCTCGTCGACAGGCTCTTTGTCCAAAGTCGAGAACAGGTAGAACCGCTCCATCAGCCGATTCGATGCGGTCTGGATGGCCTCAAGTGGCGAGATCGTGCGGTCTGTCCAGACCTCCATGATCAACCGCTCGAAGTCATCGCGCTGGCCAACGCGAGTGGATTCCACCCGGAAGTTTGCCTTTCGGACAGGAGTGAAGACCGCGTCGACGGGCAGAATCCCAATCGGGAGACCTTCGTCGTGAGATGCTGGCCTGTAGCCGGTGTCCTGCTCGACATTGAACTCTACTGACAGGCGAGCTGAGGGTGAGTCCAGTGTGGCGAGGTGGTGCTCGGGATTAACGATCTCGAAGTCGGCGGTGGCCATGATGTCGCCAGCGCGAACTTCTCCCTCGCCATCGATCTCAAGTCGAAGCCGTCCGGGACGCTCCGCAAGAGAGCGCAAGCGCACTCCCTTGACGTTCAGGAGAAATTCGCTGACCTCTTCACGCATGTTCTCCACTGTGGAGTACTCGTGAAGCACGCCGTCGATCTTCACCCACGTGATGGCCGTGCCCGGCAGAGAGCTAAGCAGAGAGCGGCGAAGCGGGTTGCCGAGGGTCACACCCCAGCCACGCTCCAGCGGCTCGGCCACAAACCGGCCAAAGTCTTCATCTGCTTCGAGAATCTTGACACCCAGCGAAGGGATCTCCACCTCAGGAGGCGGCAGCTCTTCACGGGGAGTGATGCCATACATGCGTTCTAGCACGGGTTACCTCCTTGAGTAGTACTCGACGATCTGCCGGGTGTCGATCGCAGCTTCGCCTTCCATGGCATTGGGCACCGAAGCTACTTCGCCTGTCGCCTCATCGGGATTGACGCGAAGCCAGCTGGGCACCTGCGAGGTGCGTCCCATTCCTGTCGCAGCGTTGATGACCTCGAACAGGCCGCTGCTGCGCGACCGCTCGCGCCAGGCGATCTTCTGGCCGGGTCGCACCTGGAACGAAGGTATGTCCACCTTCTTCCCGTCCACAGTGATATGACCGTGATTCACGAGTTGTCTCGACTGACGCCGAGTCGTCGCAAATCCGAGACGATAGACCACGTTGTCCAGTCGTGATTCGAGAAGCTGGATCAGGTTGTCGCCTGTGACACCTGATCGGCGAGCGGCCTCTTTGTAGTAGCCGCTGAACTGCCGCTCTAACACTCCGTAGAGGAGCCTGGCTTTCTGCTTCTCCTGCAACTGCAGGCCGTACTGCGATTGCCTGCGCCTTGGGCCGCGCTGAGGTCCACGGCCACGCGTACGCTCCTGCGCGACCATGCCTAGCGCCTTCATTTTCTTCTTAACTGGGCCGGTATACCGTGCCATCGAACTCCCTGCTCGTTTCAAGCGATAGCCGTATTGAAACGCGGCTTCGTGTGCTTCAACAGATAACCGCCGGACTATGCCGGGGCTAGAAACTCGGTCTGCTAGACCCTCCGCTTTTTCGGGGGACGACAGCCGTTGTGCGGGATTGGCGTTACATCCTTGATGCTGACCACGCGAATCCCTGCAGCCTGCAATGCTCTGACTGCGCTCTCTCGACCAGACCCTGGGCCTTTTACAAACACATCAACCGTGCGCAGGCCGTGCTCCATCGCGGCCCGTGCTGCGGTGTCTCCCGCACGCTGCGCTGCGAAAGCGGTGGACTTCCTTGAGCCGCGGAACCCCATGCCGCCAGCGCTGTTGTGGGCAATCACGTTGCCCTGTGGGTCCGTAAGCGTGATCAACGTGTTGTTGAACGTAGCGTTGATGTATGCCCGGCCCTGGGGCACGAACTTCTTCTCTCTGCGACGTGTTCTGGGTTTTCGTGGCATTTAGGTGATTAGTCTCTCGTTGAACAGCAGGCTCACCAATCGGCAGCCTGAGATGAATCTAGTGGCCCGGCGTCTTCTTCTTGCCAGCGACAGTCTGTCGGCGGCCGCGCTGGGTGCGGGCGTTGGTCTTCGTGCGCTGCCCTCGTGAAGGAAGGCGCTTGCGATGCCTGATCCCGCGGAACGACTGGATATCGGTCAGGCGCCTGATGTTCATCTGCGTCTCGCGGCGCAGGTCACCCTCGATCAGCATGCCGCCACGGTCGATAGCGCTGCGAACGCGAGCGAGATCCTCCTCGGTGAGGTCACGTACACGAGGATTGTCCATGAGGCCAACCTCTTCAACAATCTTCCGCGAAGTGGTGAGGCCGATACCGTGGATGCTGGTCAGAGCAACCTCAAGCCTGTTGTTGTCCGGAATGTTGACACCAGAAATGATCGCCATTATTGACCTTAGCCCTGTGCCTGCTTGTGCTTGACGTTCGTGCAGAGAACGCGAACCACCCGTCGACGGCGGATGACCTTGCATTTCGGGCACATCGGCTTCACCGAGGCTCGAACCTTCATATCACCAATCTCCAATCGAAACTCGCCATTGCTGGCGTTCGCAGCCTGCTTAACCGGAAGCTACTTGAACCGGTATGTGATTCGGCCACGAGTGAGGTCATACGGTGAGAGCTCCACAAGAACACGATCCCCAGGAAGAATCCTGATGAAGTTCTTCCTGATCTTGCCCGAGGCATGCGCGAGCACTTCGTGCTTGTTCGGCAACTCCACTCTGAACACGGCGTTTGGCAGAGCTTCGTCTACCAGCCCTTCGACCTCAATTGCTTCTTTTTTTGCCATTGATCTCCAGATCGTCTACGCAATACGAGCCGTCGCTTGATTGCTGTGGATCCCACAAACGCGACAATCCGCCCTGTTTCAAGGCCAGTTTTATCCCACTCGACAGTGAATCACTGCGAGCGGAACCTGAAAAGGCTCCATGAAACGGGGCGGCGCATTGACTGCGACTTCAACTAATCATAAGTGTATCTCAAATACGGGCCAATATGTAACCCATAGCCAGACAGGGGTTACCCGACAGCCAAACTGCTGCTACCTGACCGCTTCGATAAGGCGGCCAAAAACCTCGCTTGGCGTGCCTGTTCCATCTATCTCAATGACACTGCCGGCCGAGCGGTAGTAGTCGAGGACAGGCGCAGTTTGCTCCTCGTACACGTCCATCCGGCGATTGATGGTCTCAATAGTGTCGTCTGAGCGGCCCTGCTCACTGGCCCGGTTCAGGAGCCGCTGAACCAGCTCTTCCCTACTCACGCTGAAGTAGATCGTGCGATCAAGGGGCGTATCGGCGGCTGTAAGCGCTTCATCGAGAGCCCGAGCCTGGGTCAGCGTTCTAGGGAACCCATCGAGCACCATTCCACTGTCAGACGTCAAACGGGACTGAATCATCCCGATGATGACATCGTCTGGCACGAGGTCTCCGCGGTCCATGTAGTCGCCGGCAAGGCGTCCAAGTTCGGAGCCGGCCTTCACCTCAGCCCTGAGCATGTCTCCTGTGGCAAGGTGAGTGATCTTGAGCTCTTCTGCGAGCCGAACGCCTTGAGTGCCCTTCCCTGCTCCGGGAGGGCCGAGTATCACAATTCGCAATTGGTACCGTGCCTAGCTGATGAAGCCTTCGTAGTTCCTCATCAGCAACTGAGCCTCAAGCTGTCGCATGGTATCCAGGGCCACGCCGACCATGATCAGTAGGCTGGTGCTCTGAACAATGCTGGTCGCTGCATCGAGGTTGGTAATCATGCCGGCTATCCACGGCATGATCGCAATGAATCCGAGGAATAGAGCGCCACCCCAGGTGATTCTCAGCACTACGCGCATGAGATAGTCGCGAGTTGGCTGGCCCGGCCTGATGCCAGGGATGAATCCGCCGTTCTTCTGCAAATTCTCAGCAAGGTTCTGCTGTGAATGCGTGACAAGCGTGTAGAAGAACGTGAATCCTACGACCATCACGAAGATGGCGATCCAGTAAGGCGTGCTGGTTACACCGAGGTTGTCGTTGAACCACTGCGCGGCCAGTGCCATGAAGTTATCCGACCTGGGATCCAGGAAGAAGCTGGTTAGCACTGTCGGCAGCGTGATCAGCGAGAAAGCGAAGATCAGCGGGATCATTCCAGCGGCGTTCACCCTGAGAGGCAGGTGTGAAGCGCCCGATTGCCTGTACATTCGCCCGCCGCGAAAGACCGAACGGCCGTACTGGACAGGAACACGCCTCTGCGCCTCGTTAAAGTACACGATCAGGTAAACGATGACCAGGCCGATCGCTAAGAGCATCAAGACCTGGAATTCCTGGTCACGCAATAGCCATAACTGGCCGGCTACCTGAGGCAATGTCGAGACGATGCCGGCGAATATGATCAGCGACAGCCCGTTGCCGATGCCCTTTTCTGTGACCAACTCTCCAAGCCACACGAGCAGCATCGTGCCTGCGGTCATAGCAGCGAGGATCGAAACCGTGTTCAGAATGGTGTCGCTACCGAAGCCGATCCCGGTGATCGCGCCGTCTCCAAACGAGCCGGCGAACAGGTTGATCTGGCCGTAGCCCTGCAGGATGGCCAGTGGGACCGTGAGGTAGTGCGTGTACCTGTTGATCGTCTTCCGGCCAGCCTCACCCTCCTGTGAGAGAGCCTTGAGGCTGGGGATGATCGGCGTGAGTATCTGCAGGATGATCGATGCAGTGATATACGGGTATACGCCGAGCGCGGCGATACTCAGATTACGGAGCGCGCCTCCGCTGAACAGATCGAGAATGCCCAGGAATGGGTTCGCGTCGAAAGCGGCCTCAAGAGCAGCGCGGTCGACGCCCGGAACAGGAACGTGGGCGATGAACCGGAATAGGATCAATATGGCAAGCGTGAAGAGAATGCGGTACCGGAGATCCGGAATCCGCATCGCGTCGATCATCGCCTGCAGCAGCGCCGGCCGTCCCGAGCCTTCGCTCCTCTGAGCCTGTGCCTGCCTCATCATCGGTTGGGTTAGCCGCCTTTCGCGGAATCGATCACAGTTGCAGTGCCGCCGGCCTTCTCAATCTTCTCTCGTGCAGCCTGGCTGAAAGCGTGTGCAGTGATGTTCAGCTTCTTGCTGAAATCACCGCTGCCAAGGATCTTGATCCTGTCATTCTTGCGACGCACGATACGCCGTTCAAGCAGAACCTCGGGAGTCACATCAGCGCCTTCGTCAAAAGCAGAATCCAGCCTGGCGAGACTAACCGGCAGGTACTCAATCCTGTTGATAGGAGTGAATCCGCGCATGTGGGGCAGCCGCTTGATTAGCGGTAGCTGGCCACCCTCGAAGAGGTACGGGACCTTTCCATGTGCAGCCTGGCCCTTGTTGCCCTTTCCAGAGTAAGTGCCCTTGCCACTGCCGTCGCCGCGCCCTACGCGCTTGCGAGGCCTCTTTGACCCTGGTGCGGGTTTTAGT
>JANQIZ010000216.1 GCA_028281895.1 Dehalococcoidia bacterium | reverse complement strand
CGCCCAACGGCTGTTCGGAGAATGATCGCTGAGCACATGACGCGAAGCTTCCGAGAGATCCCGCATGCCTGGTCTGCGATAGAGGTCGACGTTTCAGGCCTCGTTGCATGCAGAGCGGCCAACCGCGAATCGGTTCAAGCAGACCACGGCATCTCGCTCACATACTTGCCATTCGCCATCGCTGTTGGCTCGGCTGCACTCAGGTCGAACCCGCTCTTGAACTCGTCATGGCAGGACGACGGCATCCTGGTTCATAGTGACGTCAACATGGGCATAGCTGTGGCCGGCAAGGATGGTCTTGTCGTGCCCGTGCTGAAGTCTGCCGACCAGAAATCGGTCCTGGAACTTGCGATCGAGCTCTCAAGCGTTGTTGATCGTGCCAGGAACGGCGCTCTCTCGCTAGATGACGTCAGCGGTGGCACGTTCACGCTCAACAACACCGGCGCGCTCGGCTCGGTCTGGGGCGGAGCGATCATCAACCACCCGCAGGCAGCGATTCTCACAACCGAGGCCATCGTGAAGCGTCCAGTCGTGGCGGCTGGCGACAGCGTCGAGGTCAGGCCAATGATGAACATCTGCCTGTCGTTCGATCACAGGGTGATCGATGGCGCTGAAGCGGCAGAGTTCCTGCAGCAGGTGAAGACGGGACTTGAGAGCGTCTCGGTCGAGACGACTCTGGAATGACCCAGAAGCTCCAGAACTCGCCGCTCAGGACAGCCTGGCTCGGCCGGATTGGCTATGAGGAGGCGCTGGAACTCCAGCGGTCACTGTTCGAGCGGCGCAAAGCCAGCGAGATGGGTGACATCGTCCTCCTGCTTGAGCATGAGCCGGTTTTCACACTCGGACGAAGGGCCAGCAGGGAAGATGTGCTGGTAGCGGATGACGCGCTCGAATCGATCGGTGCGTCCGTAGTCGAAACCGACCGTGGTGGCGAGGTCACCTACCATGGACCCGGCCAGCTGGTGATGTATCCCGTGATCAGCATTCGTGAAGCGGAGCTTGGCCCCGTTGCCTATGTCCGCATCCTCGAACAGGTCGTTATAGACGTGCTCCGTAGCTTTGGAATCAACGGGCACAGGGTTGTTGGCAAGACCGGAGTGTGGGTTGGTGGCGAGCCCGGATCAAAGCCTGCAGAAGGGCAGAACCCGGCAGGCAGGAAGATTGCAGCCATGGGCGTCCGTGTGAGCGCGGGGGTTGCCATGCACGGCATGGCCCTGAACGTCTCCACCGATCTTTCCCACTTCGAATACATCGTGCCGTGCGGAATGCCTAACCTCCCTGTCACGTCGATTCATGCCGAGACCGAACACCAGCCTAGCGTGCAGGAAGTCGGTGATCTGGCAGTCTCGCGATTCGCAGAGCTGCTGCAGAGGAAAGTGCTGCCGGTACAGCCGTCGAGCCTCGCTGTGTGACCGTCACTCATCTGCTGGCTGCGAACCTGCACGCCCACTGAGTGACAACCCCAATTGTCGTTCCCACACCCTGAGCACACCATTTGTGCATCAGGCGTGAACACCCTCGCGCTTGCCTCTACCTGCACCGGGAACTGATCAAGACATGAGTTCAGGAACATCGCCTACGAAGCTGCTGCTCATCGAAGACGACCCCGGAGCGGCGCAGCTTGTGACCGAAAGACTCGCCCACCATGCCCCTGGCGAATTCAGCGTCACCCAGGCACGGTCGCTCGAAGCTGGACTCGCTGAAGCATCAGAATCCAGCTTTCAGCTGGCGATCCTCGATCTTGCGCTGCCCGATTCGGCCGGAGTCCAGACTTGCAACAGGTTTGCCTCGCAGCAGCCGAACGTTCCGTTCATCGTCCTAACCGGTATCTCCGATCGTCCGATGAGCAACACGCTTGCAAAAGCAGGTGCGGGAGCAGTACTGGATAAAGCGGACGCTTCATCTGCCGACATTGTCGCTGCCGCACGGGCGGCGGCCCTGACTCGACCCTCTGATCTCAAAGGTCCAACACCCGAGGCCACGAAGGCTGCCGCAGAAGCGAGATTCAGAAACGCGATCATCGATAGCGCAGATGGGATCGTCGTGCTCGACAGCGAAGGCAAGATCGTTCTGGTCAGCGCCGGAGCGGAGCTGCTGCTGGATCGCTCTGCGGCTGATCTGGCAGGAACGTCACTGGGATTGGATCTGGTTCCCGGCCAGCCGGTCCGCGCTCAGATAGTTCGCGAGGAAAGCGGCCAGCAATGGCCGGACCAGGAAGATGAGTCGCGCCGGTTTGACGTATCCAGGCTGCATCTCTCTGACATCGAGTTCTGGCCGTTCGAGCATCAGTGGACCAACCAGCGAGTCACGGTATGCGCCATCCTCGATGTGAGCAATCAGGCAGTTGAAGAGAGTCGTCAGCGCGGCATGCTCAGTCTTGAAGAGCGACTGAAGATCACAAGCGGCCTTCCTGAGATCACAACGGAGATCGCGCTTCGCCTGGGCGCTTTGACAAAGTTCAACCGATTCGAGATATCTGCATGGCGCTCCGACCTCCAGCGCATGCAGATCGTCGCCCAGCTTGGACTGGAGTGCTCGGACCGGGATATCTCGGACCTGGTATCTCCCGATCAAGCGCCTCCTGGGTACACACACTGGATATCGGAGTCATCTGGAGATTTGGATGGCCAGCGGATCTCGATAGCTATCGGTCGCATAACAGACGATCCGTTCCATGCCAGGGATCGTGCAATCCTTGCCCGGTGCGTGTCCATGGCTGCGAACGAGCTTCGTAGGACGCGCATGACGCCGGTGCTGGTGCCAAATCGAACTGGAGACACTCTCAGGCTTGCCGGCTATACCGGAAGCGGCAGCCTCGATAGCTCTCTGCCAGAGGCGGCCTAGTGACTCTCACCGCCAGAGATCCCCGGTCTATCGCCAATCCTCGTCTGCTGCACGGGCATCCACTGACCCGAAGACTGGGCTTCGTCGCTGCGGCTGCGACCTTCGTGATGCTACTGGCGATGACGATCGCCACCGCTTTCACAGTTCGCGCTCTACTGAACTCACAGAGTGAGCAGAGATTCGCCGACATGGTGGACGGCGCGACCAACTCCGTTCTGGCCGACCTTGAGGGCAGCTTCACCGAACTAGCGGCGCTGGAGGCGTTCATCCGCACAGAAGGCCAGCTCACCACGTCGAACTTCCAGATATTTGCCAGCACGCTGAACCAGAGAATCGGCGGTTCGGAGAGCATCGGGTTCGCTCCCAGAGTTCAATCGTCTGAGGCGGCCAGTTTTATCGAGAGAATGACGCAGGACGGTGTTGATCTGACCGCGTTCGATACGTCTACAGCCACCGCCGACCTGTTTCCTGTCGCATATCTCTTCCCGCCGGTTGAAGGCCTGCTTGAGCCCGGCCGGAACATCGTCCTCGATCCACGGTTCGGTACTACGATCCTCGAATCGCTCGATTCCAGGTCTCCCACAGCCACTGGCGCTGTGACCCTTCAGACAAACGAGTCATCTCCGCCTCGGATCTTCATCTTTCAGCCAGTGTTCGGAGACCCCGCACCGGGCAAGCATCCGTCTGAAGGGCCGCTGATGGGTTATGCCTTCAGCGTGTATCGGGCTGCGGACTTCCTTGCCGGTCCGCTGAGTCGGAATAGCCTCGACGAAGTGCCTTTGCGGGTCATCGACGGCGCTCCAGGAAGAGCGCCAGAACTCATATTCCCGGAGCTCGAAAGGGATTACGCAGGCTCTCTTGCAAGTGGGTGGGTGCAGACCGATCTTGATTTCGCCGGACGCAGATGGAGTCTGCAGTTCGAGACACCAGACCAGTTCGGTCTGAACGTAGCCGAGCGCAACATATGGGTCATCGTCCTCTCTGCCGGACTGGGACTGACCCTGTTCGCTACAGCCTCGATGCTTTCACTGCTCAGGTCCCGCAGCGCAGCCAGGTCTGACCTCGATCTGATCGCAAGCCAGATCAGGGTGATAGTCGGCTCTGCGATCGAGGGAATCGTTGTCCTGGACGACCGGAACCGCCTGCTGCTCGCCAATCAGTCGTTTGCAGATGCGTTCGGATTGCCAGATGCGAACAGCCTGGCCCAGAAAGACTGGAGCGCGGTTCGCGAATCTGCCGCGGTACAGTTCGCCGATCGCGACCGCTTCTTTGAGCAGCTAGGCGAGCTGAGCGCAAGCCCGACTGCAGCCGTGGCTGCGCAGGACGTACGCATAGAGTCACCTGCGCAAAAGACACTCTCCATGTCCTCGTCACCAGTGAGCGACGCATACGGTCGCTATCTCGGACGCCTGTTTGTATTCAGAGACGTGACCGCGGAGCGCTCGGCCGAAGAAGCCAAGACAGATTTCGTCTCAATGGTCTCGCATGAACTGCGAACCCCACTGACATCGATAGTCGGCTATGTGGACCTGCTTCTTGAAGAAGCCGGCGGAGAGCTCACTGCTGAGTCGAAGCGGCTGCTGGAGGTCGTCAGGCGGAACGGAGACAGGCTTGCGGCGCTGGTAGCCGACATCCTCGATCTATCTCGCATTGACAGCGCCCGGTTCGATCTAGAGCCGACGCTGGTCGATGTTGGCGCTCTGGTCTCTGAGATTGTCGAGTCGATGGCCGGGCAGGTGCGTGAGAAGAAGCAGACAGTAATGGTCGAGATCGATAAAGACCTGCCAGCAATCGAGGTGGACCGAATGCGCATGGGGCAGGTCTTCACGAACCTGCTTTCGAACGCGCACCGCTATACACCCGCCGGTGGCGAATGCCGCGTGCGTGCATGGGTGGACGAGGATGTGCTGGCTGTCTCGGTCAAGGACACGGGTGTCGGAATTCGTACTGAAGATCAGCCTCGGATATTCGAGAGATTCGCCAGGATCGACAGGAACTCCGCACGGCAAGCCGGCTCAACAGGTCTTGGACTGGCGATCACGCGGGCCATCGTAGAACTGCATGGCGGCAGGATTCGAGTTGAAAGTACCTACGGAGAGGGGTCTGAGTTCACCGTCGAGCTACCGCTTCGGGTCACTTCGGAAACGCGAGACGCCGCTTAGGCTGCCTGGCTCTGTGACTGCTCGTAGTATGTCGGGCGAACGTACCTGTACCCGAACTCTCGGACAGTCTCGATCAGCATCGGCTGCTTGGGATTCTGCTCAATCTTGGCTCTCAGGTAAGAGATGTAGAGCCTGACGCTGTCTGGAGATGTCTCCATGGCGTTTGGCCCCCATGCCATCTCCAGCAGCTGGTGGTGACTCAGCACCTGTCCTGAGTGACGAACGAGAGATGTGAGGAGCCTGTACTCCAGTGGAGAAAGGGCGACTTCCTTGCCTCTAACCGCCACCAGGTGGGCTCGGTGATCAATAGTCAGCTGGGCATCGATGTACGAGTCTTCGCCACCGCGAGTGGCAGGCATGCTGGCGCGCCGCATCACAGCTTCGACCCTCGCAACCAGTTCATCTCTCGCAAAGGGCTTCACGATGTAGTCGTCAGCGCCCGCCTGGAGACCCTTCACCCGGTCCAACTCTGAACCCATTGCTGAGAGGAAAATCACCGGGATATCCGACATCTCCCGCATTCGCGAGCAAAGCTCGATACCATCCATGCCTGGCAGGTCGATATCTACGATCGCGAGATCGGGCCTCTCGACGAAGAACAGGCGAAGGGCATCTTCACCGGCTCCGGCCAGCACGGTTCTGTAGCCAGCCATATCGAGCCGCATCGAAACAAGCTCCAGAATGTCCTGTTCGTCGTCAACGACCAGAATCGTCGGTGCCATAGTCTCCTCGAATCGTCCCAAAGGTTGAACTGAACCGAAGCTTCGTGTCTGCTCTCACGGACATACAGGGCAGAAGCAAGCTGTGATCTCATACCAACTGTATTTCTCAATAGCGATTGGCGTGTCGGTGAATGCACCACGAGTCCATGATGGTCAGGCACACGGTGGAACCACGGAAAACGCATGGCATCGCATCGTGAAACACCCTGAAACGAGCCTGTGCAAACCCGGTTACGGCTCGCTCTCGTACGAGACGCAAGGAGGCATTGCTCTCAAGCCTCTGGTGAGCAGCCAGGTCTGTAGCATTGCAGTTTGAGCGATATCGAAACACTGCTTAAGCCGCCAGGCTCTGTTTGTTTGGAAGACCGCATTTGAATCTTCGTCCGCTACCCAGAATTCGCCCTGTCCGGCTCTCGTCAGCCATATGGGGAATCTTCGCCGCGATCACTCTTGTCAA
>JANQIZ010000215.1 GCA_028281895.1 Dehalococcoidia bacterium | reverse complement strand
ATAGCTCCAAGTCGTTCCCGAGTAGCTCAGCGGTAGAGCAGCTGACTGTTAATCAGCGGGTCACAGGTTCGAATCCTGTCTCGGGAGCCAAACTCAATCTGAACTGCGCCCTCCGCCTAGGTCAAGGTCTTCGGAATTGCTGAAGTGTCACAAACGTGACACAACCAGGTATCGGCAACGCTTCGCCCGTGCGAAACCGCCTCGGTGGCATGTCTCTGGCTCGCCGTAGCCTAATCCCCCGCCGATATACCTCCGGGGATACTCAAGAAGAGAGTGTGCCCCTCTCGCCCCTGGGAGGCTGGCCGTTACCGTGGCTGCTCCCACATACGAACTGTACAATGCGTGCCGCTTGCTCATGGAATCCTCCAGCAGGTCACAGAGCTCCATCAGCATTTTGACCTTGCGGCCGATGCGCTTCTGAACGTCGTGGGGCGATGCCGATATCGGCAGTGATCGAATATCCGAGACGTTTAGATGCGGGACGGTACTTCCAACCAGTTTCGGCGCGTAACTCCTCCGTACTTGAGGGGACACCAGAACGAAGGTAAGCCAAGTGGGGTCAACGTTAGGCAATGGACGAAGCAAAGTCACACGTTGCACCATGCATACCGGAGGTGTTTCAGGCAACAAAGCTGCCGGGCCGACGGTCGCTTCTCGGGCCAGTATGATGTCTTCACCCCTAGGAACGATTCGCCGATTGCGTTCGATGAAGTTCACAGCGTCTACTCGTCTGAGTTTGGACTCGACAACACCACCTGGCACGATGCACGTGGTGTTGACTGCTAGATGTCCCCAGCGCCGTACTTGGGCGTCGAATGAGGACAATCGACGATGGCTTCGGTCAGCTTGATATACCGACATCAGGCTGGCACTTGGCATGGGCTGCGATTCCACGTGTACCGGCTTCGCAGCCTCCTTGTAGCGCCTCGGCCTCCTTGCGCCACTGCCGCATGACCCTAGCTCCTAAGTCCGACGCCGATGCTCAGCGCACTCCTGGGGATAACGATCCCTTGTGCTGAAGTTCGTACACCCTTCGATGTGACCCGACGCTGCCAACGCGAGACAGGCCTGACGCAAACTGTCGACATCCTCTGGCGCAGCAATTATGTCGTGCATGTTGTCGGCTACAAGGGACCAAGCTTTCCGCACCTCGTCCGGGTCCACGGCGTCCTGATGTTTGTTGTCTGCGTGGCTGACCCGACTAATCTTCGTTTGGCATTCGGCGCTCGCGCGCTCAATCGCGTCGATGCGCGAACAGATCTAGACCGACTGCCTGAGACGTGCTTTCAGATAGGTGCAGAATCGATAGACGCAGCGAAAAAGCCCAAAGTGCCGCTGCTCACCGTCCAGCTTGGGGTCACGCTGGCGGTCATCCTCGCGGTCGGCTCCGGCCACAGCCACGGCGGTAAATGTTTGCTCCCGTGTGAAGGTCGCGCCCTCCAGGGTCTGACCGCGGGCACGTACTTTCACCACGTAGTTCCCTTGCGCAGACGACCGGAACGAGCCTCGATATTCACCAGTGCCGTCGGACTCCATAGCGACATTAAACTCGGTTCCGTTCGGTCTCTGGACCTCCGCCCAGACAGTGGCCCTATCCGTCACTGGCATGCTGTACTCGCGGAGAGTGGCGATCAGGCGGATCGTGCGGTCAGGCTCAAAGCTCGACTGCGTTGTACTGGCGGAGAACTCAAGGTCTGAGCCGCCATGAACCACAACGTCGTAACGTAGCGGGACTTTAGGAGCACCTCGCGCACTGTTACCGTTTGCCGCCACTCCGCCGGTGTGATTCCGGCGAAGCACGGCGTTCCACGTTCCCGCGTGGGAACTCCGGTCGTCTCCTTCCAGCAGAGGCATATCCAGCCTGTAGATTGCAATTCGATCGCCTGCAATGTATTCAGCCGTGCCCAGGTCTCTGGCCGATTCAGGCGTAATTAAACCTCCACCAGGCGTCTCCAACTGGAACTCTATCTGCGTCGGGTCCGGAGTGAGCAGGTAGACATCGAGAGATCGCTCGGTCTCTGCAGCACTGAACGGGATCCTATGTTCATCGCCCTCCTGGATGATCCCTCCCGGATCCAGTACTACCTGTGAATGATTGATCTCCGCCAGGCACTGCAGGAAGAACTTGGTGAGCAGATTTAGTTGATCGCTTGTGTTCGGCTCCCCGGTGATGCGGAGATAGCCATCAGTGCTCTGAGTGAACTGCTGGAGTATCCCTGTGTTGATGCCAGACGGTTCACCAAGTCCAATGGCGTACGTCGTCTCAGTGATCGTTGATGTTGCATCCGCAAGAGGGGTACCGGCGTTCTGATGCCCATCAGTAAGCACAATCATCGCCTTGGTGCTGTACGGACCCGTCGTCTCTGATTGAAGCGCTGCCTGCCCCTCGATGATGGCATCACCAATAGCTGTCAATCCTCGTGGATCGAGTTTCTCCTCGTCAGCGCCGAAGGCGTGACTGCTGAGGCTGGCACTACCACCTGTACTCGCAACCTCCACATTCATCAACCGGTTGACCTCATGGTCGAATCTCACAAGGCCGATCCCATCGTTGCCTCTAAGCGCCCATGCAAAACTGAATATCGCCTCTCTCAGCTTCTCGATTTTCGTTGTTCCACCACCCGCACTCCCTGCCATACTGCCCGAGCGATCCAGCACGAGCACAATCGCCGATCTATCTATCCCTGTCGTATTCGCGGCAACGGTGACCGGCCACATCTCACCGGTTTCGTTGCACGTCACGTATATCGTCGTGTTGGCCTGATTGAGCGTGTCAGTGGTGGTCAACTGCACCCAGAGCCTGGCGACTTTCAGAGGGGAGAAGGGATCATCAACGGTCCCCGCGGTTTCCGCCGGCAGCCCAAAAGGGCACGGCTCCGCAGCCGGGTCCACGAAGGTGCATGCGGGATCTGACGCCGAGAATGTGAGCTGCGCGCAGGAGTGAACCTCGAACTTGATAGCGCGATACGTGATCACACCCTTGAGTGTGTCTTTGAAATGGATGCTCGATTCGACTAGCTTCACAGCATCCGTCGGCATGTGCAGGGCCAGCTCCTGCCTGATTACTCTGGCGCAGACTGCGCAAAAGATCTGGGAATCACCAAAGTTGTTCATGTAACAGACGGGATAGGGCCTGTACATGTCACAGCCAAAGTACCTGCCGCCCTCATGCCTTCCGACCACATAGTCTGAACTCTCCAGGGGATCGCAATCGTCGCAGCCCGCGTGGCCACAATCTTTGTTGCAGCACGTTGGCAGGTCGGTACTCGGATCGACCAGATCCATCCACTTCCCGTTTGCTCCTGTAGCGTCCAGGGTGACATTCGGTTCACCCGGTTCCGAGTTGCCACCGGCAATCGCGGAACCTGTTTCGCCGTATTCGTCTGCCAGACCGAAGCTGTGTCCAATCTCGTGAATAGCGATGGTTGGCCCGGTCACCTCGTTGGAGCTAACGGATACGTCAGAATCTGGGCTTTCCGAGCCGCCATACTTGTTGGCGTTGACAATCACATGGATCTGATCGAACGCCGCTACATGGGCCTCAGCGGTTGTGCGGGCAAGGGCTTCATCGACAGTCAGAAGCCATTCAAGCCTTACGCCTGGTTGCCACACGGAACAGAACTTCCCATCGAAATAGGTGCGTGGACTTTCACCTGTCCCATTCTCACATTGGCCAACAACAAACGGATCGTCGGCGCCACTATCGGTTGACACGACATCAATTCGGATGATGTTGATTGCACACCAGAGTTGGCTAAACGGTGGTGTGGTTCGCAGTTGATCACAGAGGGCATCGACGTCGTTGTGGTATTTGCCAAGTTCGGTATCCCTATAGCCATCACCCAGTATGACCAGCGTCCAGCGCTCGCTGTCCGGCCCGTGGTCTACGAGTCGCTTCACCGGATCCACTGGTGAGATATAGCCGTCGCCCGCCGTCATCGCAGTACTCCTCCATCGTCGCCGTCTTGATCGGGCTCGATGACGAACTCACCAACGGGTTCGGCGAGGTTCACCTGCCTCGGATCTTTGAGTGAACTGGCCCAGATGCGACGACGCCTGGCATGCGGAAT
>JANQIZ010000262.1 GCA_028281895.1 Dehalococcoidia bacterium | reverse complement strand
CGGCGCCGTCAACCGAGAACTGTGAGTCATAGCTCGTTCCCTGGATGCTGAAGCCAAGGCGTAGAACCGGGATGAACCCCTCCCGACCGAATCGCAAGAGTCCGCCGAGTGTGACTCGTAGCTGTTTACCTTTGAGAACGAGATCTCCGTCCATCTCGTTGAGGGTCACCTGATCGAAGTTGGCTTCGCCTGTGCTGCTGCCGGCCACCGCGACCTCGACAGCTATTAGCCCAACTTCCGCAGTCGATGGCTAATTTCAACTTTTTTCGGGCCACGTGCGAGGGCAAGTAGCCGGGATCTCGCTCGCAGATCCCTCCAATCATGGTGTAGTGCCAACCTACCCCCTTGTGAGGCTGGGCGCCATGTGCGATCCAACCTGTAGAGGCAGTCTATGTATCTACGGCACTCCACGGTTCGAAAAAACGGCAAGTCTCACACCTACTGGCGCCTGGTTCGCTCAGTACGCCGCAATGGCAAAGTGAAGCAGGAGACGGTCGCGCAGCTCGGCGAGCTCGACGAGCAAGGCCGAGCGAAGGCGCGAGCGCTGGCTCTGGCGATCACTGGTGGCCGGGAACAAACCGAGCTGTTCAAGACCGAGAGTGCATCGAACGAGCCTGTTCCGGTGAAACTCGATGGAGTTCGCGTCGAACGCGGACGCCGCTTTGGCGATGTATGGCTCGGATTGACGCTATGGAACGCTCTGGGCCTCGATGCCGTATGCGAGGACAAGATGCCTCGCGGCGGCGAGGACATCTCGTGGGCAACAATGGCCGCTATTCTGGTGATCGCACGGCTCTGTGAGCCATCGAGCGAGCTATACATCGCAGAGAACTGGTATCGTCGTACGGCCCTTGAGGATTTGCTCGGTGTTTGCGATGCAAAGGTGAACGACGACCGCTTGTATCGCGCGCTCGATCGGCTTCTTCCGCACAAGAACGCGCTGCAAACGCATCTGGTGGAGCGGCTCGGAGAGCTATTTTCGATCGACTATGAGCTGTTGCTCTACGACGTGACGAGCACGTATTTCGAGGGTCAAGCGGAACGCAATCCGATGGCTAAGCGAGGGCACAGCCGCGACAAACGGTCCGATTGCAAGCAGGTCTGCATCGCCTTGGTTGTGACTCGCGAGGGGATCCCACTGGGCTACGAGGTCTTCGACGGCAACCGCACCGATGTGACGACCGTCCAGGAGATCGTCGATTCGATGGAGAAGCAATATGGCGAGGCGAAACGGGTCTGGGTGATGGATCGAGGAATGTCGAGCAAGAAGAATGTCGCCTGGCTGCAAAGCACAGGACGACAATATCTCATGGGCGCCAGCAAGGAGGAGTTGAAGCGATTCAAAGATCAGCTGTGCGATCAAAGTGGGTGGACGGAGGTTCGCGATGGAGTCGAAGCGAAAATCTGCCCTGAGAAAGATGGAGATGAGACATTCGTCCTCGTACGCTCTGCCGAACGAGAAAAGAAAGAACGCGCGATGCATGAGCGATTCGCCAAACGCATCGAAACCGGCCTGGAGAGCCTTGGACGTCGCATCCAGCGCTCACGCAAGGAACTCGAGCGAGGGCCTATCGAACGACAGATAGGCCGCCTGTTGGGCAAGAACTCGCGAGCCGCTGGCCGCTATGATGTTCAATTGCTCGATGAGCCCAGCAAGCCCGCGGGTCTCCGGCTTGAATGGTCGACACGCACCGAATGGGACGACTGGTCTCATCGCAGCGATGGCTGCTACGTGCTTCGGACCAACACCTCGGACTGGACTCCAGAGCAGCTCTGGAGGACGTATATCCAGCTCACCGAAGCCGAAGCCGCCTTTCGTATTCACAAGACTCAGTTGTCTCTACGCCCGATCTGGCATCAACGCGCCGACCGTGTGCAGGCTCATATTCTGGTCTGCTTCCTCGCCTACGTGTTGTGGAAGACACTGGAGCAATGGCAGATGCGCGCAGGTCTGGGCAACAGCCCCCGTACGATCCTGGACGAGCTCGGCTCGATCCAAAGCACCGACGTCGTCTTACCCCTCGCCACGACCCCTGAGCGGGAAGTCCGCATCCGCTGCGTCGTCCGCCCGGACCGCTCTCAGGCCTTGCTCCTCGACCGCCTCGGCCTGCGTCTGCCCAGGCGTCTCCGCCCTCGACATCCATAGCCGAATGTAGTGCCAACTTTCGAGGCTAAGTAGCTGAAAGGACTGGTCTGCGCATGTCAAACTGCGGAAGTTGGGTTAGTTGGGAGCTCCCCTTGGTAAGCTGGACCGCGAAACCTCTACAAGGCGTAGTCGACGTCTTTCTTGCGCAGCTCTTCGGCGTGGTAAGTCTGACCTCCTCGATCATTGTCCACTCTGCGTAACAGGGGAGATCTTGCCTTTCGAAAATGGCTGGAAAATCCCCCTCTCAGGCATGGCGGGGCACGAGCTGGATGTGCAAGGGTGGGCCGAGAAGCTGATGAATGTCTGGGACCAGATCGCGAAGACCCTCGTGCCGCGTGTGCTTGGCGGCATCACTCACATCCAGGCCAGCATGGATATCCGCGGGCACGTGC
>JANQIZ010000132.1 GCA_028281895.1 Dehalococcoidia bacterium | reverse complement strand
TTGGCGAACGAAGGCCCGACGATGTTCATCAACTCCTTGATGCCGCCGTATCCGTAGCCAAGCCCAAGCTTTGCCGCGGGCACAGCGAACTGTCCATCGGATGCCGAGATTCGCAGGTCGGCGGCCAGCGAGATGGCAAGTCCTCCGCCAACGCAGAAGCCGCGGATCATGGCGATCAATGGCTTTTCGAGACTGCGCAGCGCCCGACTGGCAGCTCCCGTGGCACGCTCGTAAACCTCGACCTGCTCTGGCGTGTTGCGCTTCTCTTCAAACTCCGAAATATCGGCTCCAGAGACGAAAGCGCGGTCGCCTGCTCCCTTCATGACGACAACCCGCACGGCAGGGTCAGTGGCGAAGGTGTCGATGATCTCCGGGATCGCCGTCCACATCTCGTACGAGACGGCGTTGCGCTTCTCTGGCTGGTTGAAGGTGATCCATCCGACGCCGTTCTCGATCGTGGCGATCATCTTCTCTGTGTTGAGCTGGAGTGTTGTCATGTTCTGCCTGGCAGATGAGCCTTGAGAGTGTCTGATTGCCGGTAGCTATGGGAGTGTGCGCGAAATCATACTCGTGTCAGAGCGAGATCACTGCATGGCGGATGCGAGTCCTGCTGGAATCCACCGTTGTTCAGCGACTACACAGCGCCAGATTCGTGCAGTTCCTTCACCTGTTCAGGGCCGTATCCAAGCTCTGCCAGCACCTCATCCGTGTGCTCACCCTGGTCCGGCGTGGCCGTCCTCACGCTCGAAGGTGTCCGGCTCATCTTGATCGCCTGGTTGACGACCGGGAACTCGCCCAGCCTCGGGTGATTCAGAGGCACTGCCATCTCAAGATGCTGCACCTGCGGATCGGCAAACACGCCGTCCATCGAGTAGATCGGACCGCACGGACATCCGGCCTCGTTCAGCAGGTCGATCCAGTGCTGTGAGCTCTTCTGCGACGTGATCTCGCCGATCGCCGCGTTCATCTCTTTCCGATTGTCAGAGCGAGCCGCGCCTGTCGCGAACCGGGCGTCGGTGATCAGGTGCTCAGCGCCGATAGCGTGGCAGAACCGCTCGTAGATCTGCTGCCCGGCAACCGCGATGTTGATGTGACCGTCGGCGGTAGGGAAGACGCCAGTCGGAATGCTTGTCGGGTGATCGTTGCCAGCGCTCGCAGGAACCTCGCCGTCCTTGAGATAGCGCGCTGCCTGGAAGTCGAGCATCTGAATCTGCGCCTGGAGTAGCGAAGTCTGCACCCACTGTCCCTTTCCGGACCTCTCACGTTCAATCAGCGCCAGCAGAATCCCCTGCGCGCAGAACATGCCCGCGCACAGGTCGGCTATCGGAATCCCAACTCGAAGCGGTCCGCCGTCCGGCTCGCCAGTGATCGACATCAGCCCGCCCATACCCTGTGCGATCTGGTCGAAACCCGGCCGATTAGCGTAAGGCCCATCCTGTCCGAAGCCGGAGATGCTTCCGAGGACGATCCTCGGATTGACGGCAGCCAGCGATTCGTAATCGATGCCAAGCCTGGACTTCACGCCCGGCCTGTAGTTCTCGACCACCACATCGGCATCGGCCACCAGCTTGAAGAAGACCTCTTTGGCCGCTTCGGATTTCAGGTTGAGCGTGACCGAGCGCTTGTTGCGGTGCAGGTTCTGGAAATCGAAGCCATCTCGATCGCCACCAAGTGCCTCCTTGCCATCTGGCGGC